>JADGAZ010000011.1 GCA_015231755.1 Magnetococcales bacterium
GAAGCGTTCCATGGCCTCGGGCTACGCCGGTGTGGACAATCCGTTGTTCTACAAAGAGAACAATCGCATGCTCTTCGGTGATGCCAAGAAGATGCTGGACGAAGTGCTCAACCATTTGCGTGCTGCCGCTTGATTGGGATTGCTTCTTCACTCAGGTCACCCCTTTGATTTCGGAAGGGGTGACCTGGTGTTGAATCGTATTGGGTCTTTGTTTCTGGATTGGAAAAGATCGGATTGAGCATGCGTGGCGATTCATGACAACATCAGTCGGTATCCCACACCCGATTCGGTCAGAATATGTTGAGGGACATTGGGATCGTTTTCCAGCTTGCGGCGCAGATTGGACATATAGACCCGTAAATAATGGGTATTGTCGGCATGGCTCGGTCCCCAGACATCCCGCAGCAACACACGATGGGTCAGAACCCGTCCGGAGTTGGCCACCAGTTGCGTCAGCAGGCGATACTCGATGGCGGTCAGGTGAACGGGCAGACCCTTGCGGCTCACCAGTCGTTGTACAAGATTGACCTCCACATCCCCGAATGTGACAACCGGTGTCCCATCCCCTGGAGTCCGGGCGGAACGACGCAGCAAAGCCCGTACCCGTGCCAGCAGTTCAGGCACGCCAAAGGGTTTGGTCAGATAATCATCCGCTCCCATATCCAGCGCCGTGACCTTGTCGGTTTCGTTGCCCCGCGCCGAAAGAATCAGGATGGGAAGATTGGACCAGGAACGCATGTCCCGGATCACCTCGATGCCATCCATATCCGGAAGCCCAAGATCCACGATCACCAGATCGGGACGGCGGGTACCCACTTCGATCAGTCCCCGTTTTCCGGTCTCCGCATCCATGACCTGATACGATTCCGCCTCCAAAGCGGCCCGGACGAACCGACGGATTTGCGGTTCATCTTCGATCAGCACGATCAGAATGGCGGGCACTTGGCCATCATTCATCAGCAATTCCTCCTGGAAAAATGGCGAGCAGGTGCCCAGCCCCATGACATCAGGATAAAATCCGTACTGCCGGTTGGCTAGGTTTTCAATCCGGATTGGGAAAGGGAGTTTGACCGCCATCAACGGGAAAGTCGGCCATTTCTAAAGTTCCTCAGGAATCGCAGGCGGATTGCCCACAGGCAACAGAGCATGGAAACACGCGCCTCCGGCGGATAGCGTTTCAGCCCACACCGTGCCACCATGGGCCTCGATAATGGCGCGCACAATGGCCAGTCCCAAGCCGAATCCCACCACCTTGGATTCCATTTTGCCTCGGGTGAACTTTTCAAACAGTCTGGATTCCATGCCCGGAGGCAGTCCAGGACCATTGTCGCACACCGAAACCTGGACCGCAGATCCTTCCAGACAGGCGGAAATGGTGATGATGCTGCCAGACGGGGTGTGTTTGGTGGCATTTTCCAGCAGGTTGTTGAAAACCCGCTCCATGAGTCCGGTATCCATTTCCAGCAACGGCAGATCGGCGGGAAGCGAGATGTGGACTGCATGACGGGTCAGCAGGGAGGCGCAGTTGTTCATGGATAATCCGATCACCTCTTCCAGGGTTTGCCAACTCCGTTTCAACACGATCTGGCCCATTTGCATGCGGGCCATATCCAGCAGATTGTTGACCATGGTGCTGGTACGGGACACTTCGTCCCGGATGGCCTCGGCCAGACCAAGATGGGGTGCGGATAAAGGGGGAGAGGCCATGCGCATGGCGTCGGCCAGACCGGTGATCACCGTCAACGGGGTGCGCAGATCATGGGAAATGGCCGACAACAAGGAGTTGCGCAGCCGTTCCGACTCCATGCTCACCTGGGAGTCCCGAGCTAAAATCACATAATGAATCCGTTCCAGGGCGATGGCGATCAGGGTGGAACTGGTATCCAGCAACTGTTGTTGACCGGGAGGAAGTTCCCAGATCGTTTCATCGGGTACCAGAGCCAAGACTCCACACAGGCGTGATGGCGCCTTGAGCGGGACATAAAGGGCATGGGCGGATGGCAGGGTATCGGTTCCCAATCCGGCGTATTGGCCGTGATCGAAGCTCCATTGGGCAATTCCGCATTCGGCCTTGTCCAGGTTGGCGGAGCCTTCCGCCAGCGACAACCGCTCCTGGGATCCTGGCACGAATACCGCCACCGAAGCGTTGAACCCCCGCTTGATGAACCGCTGACAGATTTCGATAATCTGCTCCACGCTCAAGGCGCTGGAGAGATCCCGGGACATTTCGTAGAGGGCCTGCATGCGTTGTTCCCGTTTGCAGGCTGCCGAAGCCTGAAATCGCAAACCTGCGGTCAGTTGTCCGATCACCAACGCCACGATCAACATGACCGTGAACGTGACCAGATATTGGACATCATGGACCACGAGGGTGAAACGGGGTGGGACAAAAAAGAAATCGAAGGCGGCAACGGATAAAAACGCCGCCAGAATGGCCGCGCCGCGTCCGAACCGAACCGCGGCAAACACCACCGACAGCAAAAAAATCATGACGATGTTGGCCAGATCCAGACGGGCGTGCAACGGCGCGCTCACCACAGTCACCACGGCCACGCTCACAAAGGCCGACAGGTAAGGACGCCATTCGGTTCCGGTGGTGTTTCCGGGTTTGGCCATCGAGGAGGAGGGGGTGGAGGATCGTTCCTCCTCCTCGATGGCCACCTGAAGCAGTTCCAGATCCGGAGCCAGACGCGCCAGTTTCTCGGCGAAACCGTGCTGCCAGGGCAGACGGCGATAACGATCCCGTCCCACCAGCAAGGTGCCCAGATTGTATTCCCGGGCATAGGCGATGGCGACTTCTACGGCGTTTTGACCCGACAGATTGGCCGTATGCGCGCCCATCTCCTGGGCCAGTTTCAGAATGCCGAAGATGCGGGTTCGCACGGCATCCGGCAATGGCTGCATGGACGGGGTTTCAATGGCGATGGCATGCCAGGGGGCGCCGGTCTGATTGGCCCGACGGGCCGCACGACGTACCAGTCTTTCGCTGTCCGGTCCCGATCCCACGCATACCAGCACCGATTCACGGGTTGGCCAGATCGAGGTGACGGACTTTTCACGACGCCAGGCCAACACATCCCCATCCACCCGGTCGGCTGTCCGGCGCAAGGCCAACTCCCGCAAGGCCAACAGATTGCCCTTGCGGAAAAAATGGTCCATGGCCCGTTCCGCCTGTCGGGGGATGTAGACCTTTCCCTCCCGCAGTCGTTGCAACAGTTCTTCGGGGGGCAGGTCCACCAGGACGATTTCGTCCGCTTGATCGATGACATGATCGGGAATCCGTTCCGCCACCCGTATCCCGGTGATCTTGCCGATCACGTCGTTGAGACTTTCGACATGCTGAACATTGACCGTGGTCAGGACATCGATCCCGGCTGACAGCAACTCTTCGATATCCTGCCACCGTTTGGGATGGCGGGAGCCGGGGGCGTTGGAATGGGCCAGTTCGTCCACCAGGATCCGCTGGGGTTTGCGTTGCAAGGCCCCATCCAGATCGAACTCCTCCAACAGGTGGCCTTTGTATTCGATCCGGCGACGGGGCAAACACTCCAACCATTGCAACAATTCGGCGGTTTCGTTTCGTCCATGGGTCTCCACCACCCCCGCCACCACATCCACCCCCTGGGCGCGCAAGACCCGCGCAGCGGTCAACATCGCGTAGGTCTTGCCCACTCCGGGACAGGCCCCGAAAAAAATCTTCAGCTTGCCCCGTTGTCCGCGTTTCTCCTCGGCGTTCAGTTGCGCGAGGATGGCGTCGGGATTCGGACGAACAGTGGTGGCGTCATGGACCATGGGAGCGGTTCACCGAATGTTTGGAATGGTTGCCATCAGAACGTTTTCGCCAGCGAGAGCACGAGGTGTGTCCCTCCCAGATTGCGTGCATTATTGGGATCTTTCACCGACAAGGTGTGATCGTACACGTTGCCTTGATCCGCATAGGTCATGGCCAGGGAAAGGTTGAATCCAGGATCGAATCCCTTGGCAATGCCGATTTTGTAATCGGTATAATCCGGGTTGATGCCGCCGGAAGGAGCAGGTGCGACGAATCGGGCCGTATAATTGGTATGTCCCACATGCATGGGCAGGGTGACATTCTGGCCAAAGAGATCTTCGGGCAGAGGAACCGTTGCGGTCAGGTCCGCATAAGTACTCCATCTGGTGTCGGAGGTGTAACCATTTCGGGTGTTGGCTCCGAAATAATCCGTCACAGCGGTGGAAAGTTTGAAAGACACCCATTGGTAGCCCACACCACCGTTGAACTCTACGTTGTTGTAGGATTGATTGCCGTTGCCAGCCGGAACCACTTTATTGTAATTGGCGCCTGGATAAAAGGCACTGGCCATACCGATGGTCCAGGTCCAGTCCGGTTGAGGGAATTTACCATTGTATCCCAGGTTGAGGTCCAACTCCACTGTGCCATCGGCATATTGCCGATCACTGATGTTGGAACCCCAAATTCCGGCGTACCAGCCATCCTCGTGGCTGTAATCGATGCCTGCCTGGAGAGCTGGCCGATTCCATGTCTGGGTCAATCCCCGATAGATGTAGTTGCCCACCACGGCCACATTAGGCGTGAAGGTATGGAGGGATGGCGCGGCCTTTGCCTCTTCCGTCTGTCCGATGACGGGGAAAAAGGCTCCCAGGCCGCCGAGGAGGCCAACAAACAGTGCTTTTGTATGGATGGTCATAATCGATTCCTTGTCGAATTGAGGCTTCAGAATGAATCGCGTATCATTTCGCAATCCTCTGGTCCAGGGCCAGATTCAGAGTCAGGACATTGACCCTCGGTTCTCCCAGCAGACCGAACGTGCGCCCGGAGGTGTGGCGCTGGATCAGTTCGTTGACCACCGGTGCGGACATTCCCCGGAGTTGTGCCACACGAGGCGCCTGCCAAAGTGCCGCTGCCGGAGAGATGTGGGGATCCAGCCCGCTTCCCGACGTCGTGACCAGTTCCACGGGAATGGGTTGTTTCTGGGTGGGATTGCTCTCCTTGAGCGCGGCGATCCTTGCCTCAACGGCCTCCTTCAAGGCCGGATTGAGCGGTCCCAGATTGGAACCGCTGGAAGAAGCCCCATTGTAGGGCATGGGTGCGGTAGCCGAAGGACGCCCCCAGAAATAACGCGGATCCGAAAAAGGCTGACCGATCAGGTTGGAACCGACGATCTGACCGTTGACACGCAGCAGGCTTCCATTGGCTTCCCAAAAGAACAAGGATTGAGCCAGACCCGTGACCACCGCCGGGTAAAGAATACCGGTCAGGATGGTCATCAGGATCAACATCGACAAGGCGGTTTTCAGTTCCTTAAGCATGTCAAAGCACCTCAGATCAGGTTGAAGGCAACCAAAAGCAGATCAATGGCCTTGATCCCGACAAACGGGACCAGCAATCCGCCCACCCCGTAAACCAATAGATTGCGCCGCAGCAGGGAGGCGGCACCGACGGGTCGATAGGCCACCCCTTTCAGGGCCAGCGGGATCAGGGCGATGATGATCAGGGCGTTGAAGATCACCGCCGAAAGAATGGCCGAGGCCGGTGTGGCCAGCCCCATGACGTTGAAGACATTCAGATCCGGATAGGTGGCGGCGAAGGCTGCCGGAATGATGGCGAAATATTTGGCCACATCGTTGGCGATGGAAAAGGTGGTCAGGGAGCCGCGGGTCATGAGCATCTGTTTGCCGGTTTCCACCACCTCGATCAATTTGGTGGGGTTGGAATCCAGATCCACCATGTTGCCCGCCTCCTTGGCGGCCTGGGTGCCGCTGTTCATGGCCACCGCCACATCCGCCTGGGCCAGGGCCGGAGCGTCGTTGGTGCCGTCTCCGGTCATGGCCACCAGGCGTCCTTCCTGCTGATAGTGGCGGATCAGGGCGAGTTTGGCTTCCGGGGTGGCCTCGGCGAGAAAGTCGTCCACGCCGGCCTCGGCGGCGATGGCCGCTGCGGTCAAACGGTTGTCGCCGGTGATCATCACGGTTTTGATTCCCATGCGGCGCAATTCGGCGAAACGCTCCTTGATTCCCCCCTTGACGATGTCCTTCAACTCCACGGCCCCCAATACCCGGTTGCCATCGGCCACCACCAACGGAGTCGAACCCCGACGGGCGATATCGTCCACCGCCGTCTGAATGGTATGGGGCCAGAGACCACCGGAGCTTTCCACATGACGACGCACCGCCTCTGCCGCCCCCTTGCGGATGGAACGCCCTTGCCAGTCGATACCGCTCATGCGGGTCTGGGCGGTGAAATGGACAAAACTGGCCCCGTCGGCGTGAATGTCTCTGCCCCGTTGATGCAACAACTCCTTGGCCAGCGTGACAATGGAACGTCCCTCCGGGGTTTCGTCCGCCAAAGAGGCCAGAAGGGCCGCTTCCGCCAACTCTTTCTCGGTGATGACCAGGGTCGGGACAAAAGAGGAGGCTTGTCGGTTGCCCAGGGTGATGGTGCCGGTTTTGTCCAACAGCAGCACATCCACGTCACCGGCGGCCTCCACCGCCTTGCCGGAGGTGGCCAGGACATTTTTTTCCATCATGCGGCTCATGCCCGCCACACCGATGGCGGACAGCAATCCGCCGATGGTGGTGGGAATGAGACAGACCAACAACGCCACCAATACCGTGACCGTCACCGGAGCGCCGGAATGAGCCGTCTCCACCCCGTAGATCGAAAAGGGCAGTAAGGTGACGGTGGCCAGCACAAAAACCAGGGTGAGCATCACCAGCAGAATGGTCAAAGCGATTTCGTTGGGGGTTTTTTGTCGTTTGGCCCCTTCCACCATGCCGATCATGCGATCCAGAAAAGTCTCGCCCGGATTGACCGTGATCCGCACCACCAGCCAGTCGGAAAGAATACGCGTGCCACCGGTGACAGAGGAAAAATCCCCCCCGGATTCCCGGATCACCGGGGCCGATTCGCCGGTGATGGCCGATTCATCCACCGAGGCCACGCCTTCGATCACCTCGCCATCGCCGGGGATGATCTCGCCGGTGGTGACCAGGACCACATCCCCCTTGCGCAGGGTTTCCGAGGGGACATTGTTCCATGTGGCCTCCTGGCGTGGTTCTTTGAGTTTTTTGGCCATGACGGTCTTGCGCAGACCTTTCAGCGCGGCGGCCTGGGCCTTGCCCCGGCCTTCGGCCATGGCTTCGGCAAAGTTGGCGAACAGCAGGGTGAACCACAACCACACGGTGATGGCCAGAATGAACCAGGTCGGGGCTTCCCCCTGGCCCGTCAACGCCTGGAAAAACAGTCCCGTGGTCAACAGACTGCCCAGCCAGACCACGAACATCACCGGATTGCGGATTTGATACCGGGGCGAAAGACGCTTGAATGCATCCACCATGGCCTCGTGGAGCAGGCCCGGGTCAAGCAAGGAAAGTTGATTTTGCATGGGAATGGATCTCCGTCACTGTCCGTTGATCATCTGTACATGTTCCACGATGGGACCCAGGGCAAGGGCGGGCAGAAAGGTCAAGGCCCCGACCACGATCACGGTTCCGATCAGCAGAAACACAAACAAAGGAGTATGGGTGGGCAAGGTTCCCGCCGAAGGCGGAATGCTCTTTTTGGCAGCCAGCGATCCGGCGATGGCCAGGACCGGTACGATCACCCAGTAACGGGCCAGCAGCATGGCAATGCCCAACAGGGTGTTGTAAAAGGGCGTGTTGACCGTCAACCCACCAAAGGCGCTGCCGTTGTTGTTGCCCGCCGAGGAGAAGGCGTAGAGAATCTCCGAAAATCCGTGAATGCCGGGATTGGCGATACCCGCCCGTCCCGCCTCGCTCACCACGGCCAGCGCCGTACCGAGCAACACCGTCAGACAGGGGGTGAGAATGACCACGGCAGCCATTTTCATTTCAAAGGCTTCGACTTTTTTGCCCAGGTATTCCGGGGTGCGTCCGATCATCAGACCGGAGATGAATACCCCGACCAGTGCGAATACGATCATGCCGTACAACCCGGAACCCACTCCGCCGAAGATCACTTCTCCCAGTTGTATCATCCACATGGGGACCAATCCGCCCAGTGGGGTGAACGAATCGTGCATGGCGTTGACCGAGCCGTTGGAGGCGGCGGTGGTGGCGGTGGCCCAAAGAGCCGAATTGACGATCCCGAAACGGCTCTCCTTGCCTTCCATGTTGCCCCCCGGGGATTGATCGGAAGCCTGGGTTTCCAGTCCCAAACGCTCGAACAGGGGGTTTCCGTTTTGTTCCGACCAGACACACAACGCCAACAGCACGGTAAAAACGATGGTCATGGCTGCGAGAATCGCTCCGCCTTGACGCACATCCCCGACAAAACGTCCGAAGGTGACGCACAGTGCTGCCGGAATCAACAAAATGGCCAGCACCTCCAGAAAGTTGGACAACGGGGTGGGATTTTCCAGAGGATGGGCCGAGTTGACATTGAAAAAACCACCCCCATTGGTGCCCAACTGCTTGATGGCCACTTGGGAGGCGGCTGGACCCAGGGCGATCATCTGTTCACGGGCGGTTTGTTTTTCCAGAATCGGCTGGCCCTGGTTGTCCTTGAGGGGTTGGCCATCCGGGGTTGTCGCGGGTTGTTCGTAGTCCACCGGTTGTAGCAGCGAGGCGTTCTGATAGGGCGCGAAGGTTTGGATCACACCTTGACTGACCAGCAGCAAGGCAAACACGAGACTGAGCGGCAGCAGCACATAGAGGGTCGAGCGCACCAGATCCACCCAGAAGTTGCCGATGCCCGACGCCTCCTTGCGGATGAAACCCCGCATCAAGGCGGCCAGAACCGCCATGCCCGTTGCCGCCGAGACAAAGTTTTGCACGGTGAGGCCGATCATCTGGGTCAGATAGGAAAGGGTCGTCTCGCCCCCATAGCTTTGCCAGTTGGTGTTGCTGGCAAAACTGACCGCGGTATTGAAGGCGAGATCCGGTGCGACATTGACCATGGCCTGGGGATTGAATGGCAAACCGGCTTGAAACCGTTGCAGAAAATAGACGGCCAGCAGGCCAACCAGATTGAAGGCCAGCAATGCAACGGCATAGCGGGTCCAAGACATCTCTTCGTCCCGACGGATGCCGCACAGGCGATAAATGCCCCGCTCCACGGGGGCGAACCAGCGCAATCCCGAGGGCAATGAATCACCATAAATTCCGGCCATGTACGCTCCCAAAGGCCAAGCCAGCAGCAGCAAGACCGACAGATAAACAAGCAGTTGTACGATTCCGTTGGTGGTCATGGGAGGCTCTTCCGGGCAAAGGGTGGATAATCCGGGTTGATGCCCATGCGAAACGCCCCGGTTTCAGTCGTGGACGATACACAAGGCGCACCGTTGTTCTCCGCATGGCGGCGTGAATCCTCCCGGTGGGCCAAAACGGTCAGGATGTCGGAACCCGTACTGCCACGATTGATCCAATAGGCGGTCGGCCAGGAAAGCAGCAGCAGGGATGCCATGGAGATGCCCACTTTCAGACAGATGGTGTGGTTGCTCATGAGAATTGCTCCGGCTTGAACAAGACAACGACCAGATAAACGAATACGGCGGCAGTCACCACCAAGCCAATCAGATAGAGTGGATTCATTCAGGATCTCCCAAGCTTCTGGAACAGGGATGCCATCAGTTCAGATGCCGCGAAGAAGACGAGGATTGCGCCAAGATAAAAAATGTCCATGACAACTCCTTGCAGATGGAATGGATGTATGGACGGAAAGTGTAGGTCATTGATAATCAAAATGGGCAATAAAGCATGTCGTCAAACATTAAGATTTTGTCAATCAAGCATGGAAAATGGATGGATGATGTCTGGATCGTGTGTTCCCGACTCTTGGTGTCTGGAGGCTTTTGAGGCACCAGGAGTCGGGAACGAAACCCAATCATCGATTGTCGGGATCAGAGCGGATGGCGTGTCACTCCTGCTGGCCCAGAACGATCCGTGTGCCCAGGTCCACCACCCGTGCGGATGGCAACTTGAAAAAGTGTGTGGCACTTTCCGCGTTGCGATACAGACCCAGGAACAATTTCAAACGCCAATGGGCCATGCCGGGATTGCTGCCGGCGACGAAATTGGCTTTCCCCAGGAAAAAGTAGGTATCTTCCATGGCCACCTGTTCCGCGCCGGGCAGGTGACAGCCGAGCAGGGTTTTGGGCACATCGGCGGTTTCCATGTAGCCGTGAGAGATGCGGACGCGGTAATAGTCGTGGAGCAAAGTACTCACATGGATCCGTTCAGACTCGGGCACATAGGGGATCGCTTCCGTCTGGATGCTCAAGAAGATGACCTTTTCATGCAATGTCATGGTGTGCTTCAACAGTTCCACCAGGGCCGGGGGGGCCAGATCGAAATTCTGGGTCATGAAGACAGCGGTTCCAGGCACGCGATGAATGGTGTCCGCCGTGAGTTGCCGCAGGAACGGTTCCAGAGGGATTTCCCCCTTGCGTACCGCATGGCTCACCAGATCCTGTCCCTTGCGCCATGTGGACATCAAAAAGAAAATCAGCGCCCCCATGATCACCGGGAACCAACCCCCATCCATGAATTTGAGGGCATTGGCACCGAAGAAACCCAGATCCACCGTCAGGAAGATCACAAGCAGTGGCACGGACAGAAACAGACTCCAGGAAAAGAGATGCCGTAATACGATGCCGAAGGCCAATACGGTCACCGCGATCATGGTGCCGGTCACCGCGATGCCGTAGGCCGCCGCCAGATTGGTGGAACTTTTGAATCCCAATACCAAAACCACCACCGCCAGCAACAACACCCAGTTGGTCAGCGGCACATAGATCTGTCCAAATTCCGAAGAAGAGGTGTGGATCACCCGTAAACGGGGCAGGTATCCCAACTGCATGGCCTGACGGGTGGCGGAAAAGGCTCCGGAGATCACCGCCTGCGAGGCGATAATGGTCGCGGAAGTGGCCAAGGCGACCATGGGCAACATGCCCCATTCCGGTACGCTCAAATAAAATGGATTTCTCACGGTGGTCGGATCACCCAGAATCAACGCACCCTGTCCCAGATAGTTCAACATCAGGGCGGGAAACACAAAAGTTCCCCAGGACCAGTTGATTGACTTTCTGCCGAAATGGCCCATGTCCGCATACAAGGCCTCGGCTCCTGTGACAGCCAGGAAGACTGATCCCAATACCACGAAAGTTTTTCCTCCGCTCTCCCCGAACAGAAATCTTAAGCCATGGATCGGGTTCAAAGCCGCCAGAATTTCCGGATGAAGCAGGATCTCTTTCACACCCACTGTGGCGATCGCCAGAAACCACAGCATGCAGATGGGACCGAAGAGACGTCCAATGGTGGCGGTTCCTTTGTTCTGAAAGAAAAACAGCAGAAAGATCACCAAAAGCGTGATCGGAAGCACATAGGGCTGGAAAGCCGGTGTGATCACCTCCAACCCTTCCACCGCCGACAATACGGAAATGGCTGGAGTGATCACACCATCCCCGAAAAAGAGCGAGACCCCGATCATGCCCACGATCATGATGATGCGTTGCATGCGGGCATTGCCCTGGGTGAAGGTGCGCGCCAAGGCCACCAGCACCAGATTGCCACCTTCCCCTTGATGGTCGGCGCGCATGATGAAAAATTGATATTTCACGGTCAACACGATCAACAGCGTCCAGATGATCAGGGAAATGATGCCCAGAACATTGTCAGGGGTGGGCATGGCAGAGTGTTCCCCACCCAAGGCCTCCTTCACCGCATACAACGGGCTGGTACCGATATCGCCGAAGACCACACCAATGGCCCCAATCATCAAGGTGAGCAGCGAACTGTGTTTCTTGTGTTGCATGGATTGACTCATAAACACTCCATTATAGGACGAATCCTGTTGCTGATCGAAAATGGGAATCGAGAAACATGAACCGGGAAATTCTAGAAAAGAAAACATCAAAATGGTCAATAAAATGGGTGGGGAGATATTAAGAAAATATCAAAATGGGCTTATCAATGAGCGGTCTATTCTTGACAGGAGATATATTATTAAAGTAATGTTTTTGTATATAAAAGGTCATCACACCCATTCAAGGGTGGTGATGGCGTCAACCTTGAGTCACCCGCCAGAACTCCTCTCGCGTCACGGACTCCGATGGTCGGTTCTGGGCGCTATCGAAGCGATTGGAGCGGGTTCGATTTTTCACCGCTTTTCCAGGGGCAGGGGGTTGGATCGGTCATGCACCATTTGCGTAAGTGGTGTATGGCCAGAACCATCCGATCGTCACATACGCCACACACCGGTGCCGATACCTGTTCGGATGGATCCGAACGGGTGTGCAAAAATGGGCATAATGGATGCTCCAACGCAAAAAATTGGGCTTGATTGGGATCTTTCATCCGTCCCAACCGCTCCGAGGCAATCCACAGGCGGTCAAATCCGGCAATGGTCATCCGTTTTTGCCACTCAGCTGTTGGATAGGGGGTTGCGGTCACGATCTCCGGGTTACAGCGGGCATATTCTTTGAGTGTTTCCAGAACCGCGAGCAGTTCATTGTTTTCTTGTTCCGGATCATCGCTGTACAGAATCACTTGTGAATCTGATCCGGCCCGGATGGCCAAGCGTAGCCGTTCGGTCAAACCGCTGGCCGGCTCAAGGATATTATTGCCGAATTCTTGCAAGAGGATGTCCATTGTGAAATACCTTTGACAATAAAAGAGATTATTGATTTTTTTACAGTCAAATTTTAATATTTTTATTGTCAATTTGGCATCAAATCCGAGCCGTCTTGAGTCAATAATGTATCAAGATGGACGCAAACCATACCAACAGGGAACCTTCGATTGGTTGATAACAGGAATCAGAAACCCGCTACCGCCCCATTGGCTTTCGTGGTCTGGATTTGATATGCTTTGGTTATGAGCGAGATCAGTCAGCCCCATGACCGCCTGTTCAAGGCGTTATTGTCCAGCCCGGATACGGCGGGTGCGCTGTTGCGGGAACGGTTGCCGCCGGAGGTGGCGGAACTTTTGGCTTCCGAGCGGAACTGTCCCGACACGCCCAATTGCGGGCCGGTTTGTTGGCCTTGAAGTATGGCACCCGTGATCCGCAATCCCAAATGGCGGCCCTGGATTGGATCGTTATTCCTCTCCAGGATGCCCCGGAACTGTTGGTGCCGGTGCTTCTTTACTTGTTGACGACATTCCAGAATTTGGATGAAGCGCAAGTGCGACAGGTGGTGCGTCGCATCAACCCCGAGGAGGAACATGTCATGATGTCACATTCGCGCAAGAGATCCTGGCCAGGAACAAGCCGGAATGGGTGGCAATAGGACGTCAAGAGGGGCGCCAGGAAGGGCGTCAGGAAGGGCGTCGGGAAGAAGCCGCTTCCATGCTTCTCAAGTTGATGCGACGCAAGTTTGGTCAAACACCAGACTGGGTGAACGAGAAAGTAGGGTCGGCCAGCCTGGAACGGCTCGAAATGTGGAGTGACAACTTCGTGTTTGCCAACTCTGTGGAAGAGGTGTTTGCGTCGTGACGTGGACGCTCAGTGGAAGATCCGGTTTGGAACGTTTGTCCTGGCATCTTGAAAGGGCGGTCGGGTGTCGGATGGTGAGGGGGTGGGGCATTAAGCAGGCCGCACAGCATCGCTTGACATTGGCTGGATGTCTTAAACAATCAACCATAACAGAGCAAACATCCGCATGATCAACCTTCGACCCGCCGAGGCGCGGGGTACAGCGAATCATGGTTGGCTCGATACCCGCCATACTTTCTCGTTTGCCGACTATTACGATCCAGCCCATATGGGGTTTCGTGCGCTTCGGGTGATCAATGAGGATATCATTTTGCCGTCAACCGGCTTTGATACCCATGGCCATCGGGATATGGAGGTCATCTCCTATCCGGTTTCCGGAGCCCTTGCCCATCGGGATAGCACCGGGGCAACCTCCATCATCCGTGCCGGACAGGTTCAACGGATGACCGCCGGCAGAGGCATCCGCCACAGCGAACATAACGCTTCTGACACCCAATCCGCCCATTTTCTGCAAATCTGGATTGTTCCGGATCGCAAAGGGCATGATCCTGGGTATGAACAAAAGGATTTTCCCCGTGCGCAATTTTTGGGTCGTTGCGGACTGATTGCCTCACCCGATGGGGCGCAAGGTTCTTTGACGATTCATCAAGATGTCAGGCTGTATGGTCTTCTCCTGGAGAGTGGACAAGAGACGACCCATCTTCTCGCGCCACAGCGTCATGCCTGGGTGCAGGTCGTTTCTGGCAGGGTCAATCTGTTGGGATTGGAACTCAAGGCTGGAGATGGAGTGGCCATAAGCGAAGAGGCTGAACTGCATTTTTTTACCAGCACGGCCACAGAATTGCTGCTTTTTGATTTGGCGTAAAACTGTGTTCCGGATCCATCCGGACCTGTTTCCGCTTGCGCTCCAATGGCCAGACGTTTCGCTTTGATCATGGAGGCGATGTGACGGTTGAATGGGTCGCGATTGAAGCGATCAATAAAATTATGTTTGCCAAAATTAAATTATAAATATTATAGTAGAGATTCATGGTTGTGATGTCATGAGGGCGTCCTGTTGAGCAATGATGTAGCCAACTCTTACACTGGCATATTAAAGTAAAATGAAACCAATGTTGCGATATTTTGCTTTTCTTTTATTGGCTGTGCATTGTTTGTCGGCGAACGCTTCCGATCGGGATGATCCAATCAGGAATGTTCAGGATGGGGAATTGCCGGCCTTTCGCAACCTGATGTCGGTTTTGGAAGAGACAACGTCTCTTGCCACCAAAACCAGGATGAATGCAGACTTTGTTCCTGGCATGGTCACCGTCTTGTATGGAGAGGATATGGAGGCAAAAGGGGCTGTCAAGGTTCTTGATGCCTTGATGATGGTGCCGGGATTGCACGTGAGCTTTGAAAATCTGGTCATGCGTGGAGTCGAGAAATGGGGATCTGGCAAGATCAAACTGTTGCTGAATGGTCATGCCGTCAATCATTCTGTCACCGCCAATCCTGCACCTCCGTTGAATATTCCGATTCAGGCTGTTGAGCGTATCGAGGTCGTCCGTGGACCAGGCAGCGCCGTCTATGGCGAAAACGCCTATCTCGGTGTGGTCAACATCATTACCCACTCGCAAGGCAAGGAGGTTTTTGCCAGCTATGGCGGTTATGCCACCTATGCCGGTGGGGGACATTATTCTCATACCGATCCGGAGAGCGGCCTGACCACCAACCTGAATGTGGCTGGTTTTTCATCGGTGGGGGAACATGTGATCAGCGGAGAGGATATTCTTTATTCTCCCGCTTTCGGGCAGGCCGGCATCTCCTATGCGCCTGGGCCGGTCAGCAACAAGAATCGTCATCGTTTCAGTGCGTTGGATTTGCATTACAAACAGTGGTCCCTGGAAGCCCGATATCTGGCTTCCGCCACTACGGATGGTTTTGGCACCACCAGCGCGCTCCCTCCTCCTGGAGACCATTTGGCCTGGGAACAAGGGGAGTGGGGCGTCAATCTGCAAAGAGACGTGGACTGGCGCTCGGATTTGCATACCACGTTCAAGGTTGGTTGGTCTCAATATGCCATGGAGATGGATCATTTGACTTTTTTCCCACCCGGTTTCATCTCTTTGGACGCCAACGGAGGATTTGTTCCTCACCCGGATGGGGTGGTGGCCAGCAGTCTGGCGAAAGAGCATCGATTGGATTGGGGAGCGGAGACGATCTGGAACGGCTGGGAAAAACATCAGATTTTGATGGAGTTGAACCACGCTTCCACCCGATTGGTGGATACCTGGAGCGAAGCCAATGTGGATCCGATCACTTTGGAACTCACACCCTGGCAACGGACCAGCCCGGACAAAAGCTGGATACTGAATGGCGCGCACCGGTCGGTCTCCAGTCTGATTCTTCAGGACCAGTACGCCGTTACCAAGCACCTGGACATCACTTCTGGAGTGCGTCTGGACCATTATGATGATGTGGGTGATGACGTGTCACCCCGGCTTGCCCTGGTCTATCGGTTGACCGATCATCATATTTTCAAGGCTCAATATGGGCATGCTTTTCGTCCTCCAACCTTTTTTGAGATGTATTCAAAAAGCTTCGTGATCAATGGCAATCCAAATATGAGGCCTGAAACGATCAAGACCTACGAGATTGGATATATTTATCGGGTGCCCGACATGGTGGGTCGCGTGACCTTGTTTCACTCCATGTTGCATAATCTGATTGTCGGTGACAATCTCACCGGGTTGTATCAGAATTCCACAGGCGCCAGTATCAATGGGGTCGAGTTGGAAGTTGAATACGCTTTGACCAGTTCTCTCAAAGTGGATGGCTCGCTTTCGTTCATTTCCACCACCGATGAGGCGACAGGACAGGAAATTGAATCTGCGGTCAACTGGTTGGGACGTGCGGGCGTGCTTTGGCAACCTTTGACCGATTATACCCTGGCGGTTCGTTCTTTTTACGTCGGAGAGAGCAATCGCGTTCCTGGTGATCAGCGGGACAAACCGGATGGTTATACGACAATCAATGTGGTTGGAACCCGGAAGAATTTCTTGCACAAGGATATGACAGTTCGCGCGTCCGTTCTCAATCTTTTTGATGCTGAGGTGATTGTTCCCGCCGTACCGGAAATTCCAAAAGATTATCCTCGTCCCGGGCGAACCTGGATGTTGACCATGAGTTACGGTTTTTGATCTTTATAATTGGATGGATCCTGACTCTAAAAATTAGTCGTGTTTTTTCAAGACTTATTTTTATGTTGAAGGAGCGCATGGAAGTGACACTTATTCATGAATAAGCGATCCATAATTTATGAATTTTTTCTGCTCCTGATGCTGTGGTATGCATCGGAAGGACTTTGTTCTGATACGAATGGTCATAGATTGCAACTCGGTATCAAGATTTTTCCAGCTTTGGTTGGGGGGAATTTGGATCTGGCAAGTCAAACCAACAAGGATGGCACCTTGTTGCTGTTGATCGTCTATGGCGAGGACCGGGGAACTGGAGAAAATCTGGTACGCATGCTCAATACTTCGACCCGGGTGATCGATCATTATCCAATCCAGGTGGTGGTGTGTATGGTTTCTGAGTTCAGGCAGTTTGCCGACCGTCCCGTTGCCGGTATCTTTCTGGCTGAGTCCTTGAAGTCCGCTCCTATGGAAGAAATCATCGTATTTGGTATCGCCAAGAAATCGATCATTTTCTCGCCATTTGAAGGCGATGTGCAAAATGGGGTGATGGCGGGCATGGAGATCTCCACCCAGGTCAAACCCGCCTTGAATCTGGTGACCCTGCGCAAATCCGGCATACGTTTGAACTCTCTGTTCATCAAGGTGGCCAAGATTTATGGAGAGAATTGATGGTTTGCGCCTTATCAAAGCACTCTTGAGATCGAATTGAATGCCATCATGCCTGGACGATTGACAACACGTATTGTTATCATTTTTTTTGGAATCATGTTGTTGGTGCTCGGCAGTGTCTTGTGGTATTGGAAGAACGTGGTTATGGAACAAATCCATTTCCAGGAACAAAACAAGGTGGAACTGTTGATCGCGCTTTATGCGGATCATTTTGTAGGTGCGTTGGATATCGAAGATCCGGAGAAACGCAAATTGCAACTCGATTTGATCACGAGTCGCATCCTGTTGGTCAAAGACTCATCTTCGGGAAAAAATTTGTTCAAGGGAGTGGTTCTGGAAGGGATCAATAGCGAAAAATTGGTCAGTCATCCCCCTGATCCTGATTTCAATGGATTTGTCGCGGAATCGATTGTGGTTTCTGAGACCAGACTGGTTCCTCTTGGGGTGCTGCGTTTATACTACAGCAGTGATTTCTTTATGCAGTTGCAAGAAGATGGCAAGCTCAAACTGTTTTGGTTGCTGGTCAGCGTTTCCTTGATTTTCATTATTGCTTGGCTGATTCTTTCGTTTTTGTTGAGGCCCCTGGTCCTGCTGGCCACAACTTTGCAAAAATCCGATATGAATCAGCAAATTCTGCCACTCCTGGAAAAATGGACCAGCGATGAGATACGCTGGGTGTATGCCTCCATCCGGGATCTGCTTTCCAAATTGAAACAGGAGCGGGATCATCTGGAACAACGGGTGGAACAACGCACCCATGAGCTGAACTGTGCCATGGAGTCGGCCTTGGTTGCCAATAAGGCCAAGAGCGATTTTCTGGCCAACATCAGTCATGAGATTCGTACCCCGCTGAATGGGTTGCTGGGTTTGTCACAGCTTTTGAACCGGAGTCGTTTATCCGACCAGCAACGTTACTACGTGCAAGCGATGATTTCATCAGGTGAGCATTTGTTTACGCTGCTCAATGATGTTTTGGACATCTCCAAAATCGAATCCGGCAAACTCAATCTCGACCCAACGGATTTTTTACTGATTCCTCTGTTCAGCGGCACCATGGAATCTTTCATTCCTCTGGCGGACAAAAAAGGGATCGCCATTTCCTGTTTCATGGATCCGACGTTGCCGCTGGCACTGGTGGGGGATTCGCTCAAACTGCGTCAGATTCTGTTCAACCTGATCGGCAATGCCATCAAGTTTACCGAACGCGGGGAGGTGGATGTGGCGGTTATGCCGGATGGTGTGGACGATGAACGGGGGTATCCCTTGTCCGTGACGATCCGGGATACGGGCATCGGCATCATGGAGGATAAACAGGCGTATCTTTTTTCTCCATTCATGCAGGCGGATCCATCCACGACGCGGCGTTATGGTGGAAGCGGTCTGGGTCTGGCTCTCAGCAGACATCTGGCGGAACTCATGGGAGGGACATTGACCTTTGTCAGCGTTCCGGGTAAAGGCAGCAGTTTTACCCTGCGTGTCCGGTTGCCGGTGGGAGATGTGGTGGCGTCCACCATATCCGATATGAAGCTACCTTCTTTGTCCATACTGGTGGTGGATGATGAGATGATCAACAGACAGGTGATTCAGGCGTTGCTTGAAGGGGATGGTCATCATGTTTCCATCGTGGACAATGGATTTGTTGCCCTGGAATTGTTGCAGCGGGAAGCGTTCCACGTCATCTTGCTGGATTTGCGGATGCCGGAGTTGGACGGTGAAGAGATTATAAAGAGGATCAGAAAAATGGAGGGACCCGTTGCGGACATTCCCATCATCATTCTGACCGCGGATGTGACCCAGGAGGTTTATGTCCGCTGCATGGAGGCGGGAGCCTCCAAGGTGTTGTCCAAACCGTTGCAGGTGCCCAGGCTCTATCAGGTGTTGTCAACCATCGTGCCGTTGTTCGATCAGCACTCCACGCAGCCCCTGTGCGGGGACATGGCCAAGACAACCATGCAGCCCCTGTGCGGGGACATGGACAAGACAACCGATCTGGATGCGGGGGATTCACTGATTCATTGTGAATCCGTGCGTGTTTTGCAGCAGTCCATGGGATCCAACTGTCTGTTGGATCTGCTGGAGAAATTCAGGCATCAGGTGCAAGAGACCTGTCACGAATTGCAGATTGCGCAAAGCCGCAATGATGGCGTGAGCATCCAGAATCTGGCCCATGGCCTTCAAGGGGTTGCCGCGTTTTTAGGTCTGACCCGGTTGACGGATCTGGCAGAAGAGATCGAGTGCATTGTCGCGCAGCACACCGATGTCACCCGGCATGATGAATTGACCGAACTGATTGCGCAACTGGTCGATTTGTTGTCCGATTCGTGCGCGGAGGTGCGACAGGTGATGATGTCGGAGGCTCCTCATGTCGCCGAAGGTACGACTCCTCGTCAGGTGATCTGCCATTCAACCCCAACTTGCCACTAGCTCCTCCGAAGTCGAAGCGTCGCTTATCCAGCAGGTCTCGATTTTGAACACGGGGTCCACCATCATGGGCCGAACCTCTTACGCGATGGCGGTGGCCAACAGGGTATCCGTCATATCCAGCCGTGCCAACAGGTTGGCGTAAGCGGTGTCCAGATCCTCGGCCCGCAGATGGCTCCAGTCGCGATGTCCGTTCGGTTTTCCCTCCACCAGCCAGCGCAAATGATTGGCCAGCGGATAACGTTGGATGCCCTCGATCGTCACCCGTTGGAATCCAGCGGCTTGCAGAAAGGTCAACAGGGTGGTGCGGGTGTGCAGCACCAGATGTTCGCTCCAGAAGGTGAATTGCTTGAAGGCGTTGAGATCGAACAGACTCAACAGCAGATCCCGGGCGTGGGGGACTTCGACCACGAGGGTGCCACCCGGTGCCATGCGACGCCGGATGGCCCGCAGAAATTCGGGTTGATCCTGGATGTGCTCCAGGACATGAAAGAGGGTCACCACATCGTAAGGGGGATTTTCCGGAACGTCGTCGATTGACGCAAAACAGAGTGTGCCGTGTTGTTGCAGATGTTCGCGATCCCGGCGGTTCGGTTCCACGCCGTGGGCGGTTTTGGCCTTGCGTCCCAGCAGTTGCAGAATGCCACCGCCTCCCGTGCCGACATCCAGCCAGCGTTGGTTCAGGATCAGCGATTCGTGTTTGTGGGCGCGCAATTGATCGTCGGTGATCGACTGCCGGAACAGCGCGTCGTGATAGGCCTGCTCCTCCGTGGACGCCTGGGTGAGTTTTTGTTTGGCCTCGTGGTAGTCCGGATCCTGATGGTCGCTGCGGGAAAGCAGCAGGGCGCCTGTGCGACGGCAACGCAAGACCTCGATCTCCGGGTTGTCCCGAACCTGGGGATAATACGGCTCCAAAGCTTCCGGTGTGGTCAGACCCAGCGTGACCATGGCATCCAATACCTGATTGTTCATCGATTTTTCTCTCCACGCAGTCGGCGGTTATCCGAGCTTTTCGACCCATTCGGCCATGGCCTGCCGGAAGGGGGTATGAACAAATCCAGACAGGAAACCCTCCAGCCGGCTTCGGTCGTAACAACGATGGCCGCCGACATAGGCGTTGACATCCGGAGCCGCGCCTTCCGGACAATAGGGGCGCACATGCAGGGGTTTGTTCAACAACTCCGCCAGAGTGCGATAGTAGTCCAAATGAGTCATCAGATCGGGTCCAGCCGCCGAAAATTGCAGGCCATAGGCTTGTTCATTGTCCATCAGCGTCAGGATGATGCGTGCCAGGTCATCGACATGAATCGGCTGAATCAGCCCCAGTCCGCCATGCAGCAGATGGAGCGTCTCTTCCCGTCGGAGATCGTCCAGAAGCGTTGGACGCCGGCCATGTCTGGGAATGGTTCCCGGCCAACTGCCCGGGCCGTAGATGTGGGGGGGGCGCAAAATGATCGCCTGCAATCGGCCTGCGGCTTCGGCCTGGAGTACCACCTCTTCCGCCTGCCGTTTGGCTCCACCATAGTCGGGCAAATCGCTGAAGATCGCCTCTTCTTCCCGCAGGAAAAGCTTGCGGTGCGCCGGGTGGTAGGCGTAATCGCTGCTGATGAAAATCAGACGCCGACACCGGCGCGCCAAGGCGACGCTTTGTTGCAGATGGGTCGGATTCATGCCGATGAAATCGATGACCAGATCATATTCCAGTTCATCCGGCAGGTTTGCCGGAATCTCTTGGCGATCCATGGTCAGGGCGGTTGTCACGCCCTCCGGAAGGGGTTTTTGGCCCCGTGTGACGCAGTGCAGCCGGTGTCCGGCCCGCAAGGCGTGCTGTGTGAAGCGACCCGACAGGAAACCGCTGCCTCCAAGGACCAGAATATTCATGAGTGCCTCTGTTTTTGTTCGATCAGCACCTCTGAATTGTCGGCATTGAGAAAGGTGCAACCGGTGCAGGTCGGTTCGGTTTCGATGTCGCCGCTTTGGTTGAGAGAGACCAGCCGTTGCCAGGCAGCGTGTTCGTAAATCTCTTGCAACGTCTGATGTTGCAAATTGCCGAAAGCCAGATCCCGATTGACATCCATGCTGCAGGGACAGACATCGCCATTCACGCAGATGACCGGTTCCGGATTGACCAGTTTGCTGCAGGTGCGTCGTTTTTCTTGCCGTTTTCGCAGGTGCGGCAGCAGGTTGGACCAACTGTGGGGTTTCCAGACCTCGAAGTCGTCGACCCGGTCCCAGTAGGCGGCTTGGATCCGTTTTACCTCGCCGTCGTCTTCGGGCAGCAGCAGGGTATACAATTCGGTGCGCACCGGATGACCTGCCGCCGCATTGCAGGCCAGAAAATAGTCGATGGCCTCGCAGGCCTGTCGGCCTTGATCGGGTCGGTTGTAGACCCGTTGGCTGGCTTCCGGCGTCATGCCCAGAAGCGAAAAACGCATCGCGGGCAACAAGCGTTCCTTCACCACGGCCTCGGAGTAGCGTTTTTTCCAGGAGGCCATGTTGCTGGCCACATGGGGATGCAGATTGGGGGTCTCTTTTTGCATGAAACGCAGCCGTTCCAGCAACGAGGAGTCGCAACTCGGATCCCCCATGCCGCCGAAACGGATGTGTTCATCCACCTGATGGTGGGTGGCGATCTCCCGCAGGATCTTTTCAAATAGCTCCACCGGCATGGTGGTCAACGGGTGACGGAACAAGCTGCCGTGGGGACAGACGGCACAGTTGCTGTTGCAATGCGTGGTGGTTTCGATGGCCACCCAACGGAATCGGAGACTCATTTCCCGGTGTGTCCTGGCAAGAGGTTGACATGATCTTCCCGTGGCAGTTCCAGCAGGGTGCGATGAGCCACGGTCGCCCGGTTGGACCGGAATCCGATTTCCACCCCCAACTCCTGTAGAATTTCCAGGGTGTCGGCATTGTAGGCGTTGCAAGGATGGGCCATGGCCCGCGGACGCTCCCCCAACAGCCGTGTCAGATGGGTGTGATTGAGGAAATATTCCTTGAATTGTTCTGCGCGGGGCAGACGGTCGAGACGGGTCGGGTGTGAATGGGAGTGGAGTCCGATCCGATGTCCGGCCCGATGCAGTTCCAGCAGATGTGCGTCGCGCATCCAGAGTTGCCGGGCGGCGGCGGCGACATCGAAGCCGTGGGCATCCATCATGGCATCCATGATCTGTGCATAGTCGGCGGTCGAAAGCACCTCATCGCGCAAATAGCGGAAAATGCGATCTTCAACCGTATAAAAGGAGAATGCCGCCAGATGTTGCCGCGCCGTCGGTGAGGAGAGATGGGGCTGGCAGCGGGGATGCCGTTCGGTGGCGGTTTTGAAGAAGGCCCGATAGAACGCCTCCACCGAGGGAAAGGCGACGGTGCGAAACAGGCGATAGATCTCCAGAGGTTCCCGATTGCCCTGTAGCACGGAGGAGTAGACGAACCAGAACGCCGTTATTCCCAACTGTTTGAGGACAGGCACCGCCACATCATACTGGCACAACAGCGCGTCATCGAAGGTGACGCAGCGATGTTGCGGCTCCAGGGTGCCGGTTTTGGCGCGTTCCAGCCAGTCGTCGGCGTCCAGCCATTGACCGGGCTGATAGGAGCGCAGCAGTGCCATCAGGTGTTCGGCTGTGATTGATCCCTGGCCTTGCGGATGGAACGCGTCATGAAAATGGTGAAACATGATTCCATGTGGCATGGGTGTTTGTGTCGCCTTGTTTGAAATGTCGGGCAATCGTTTGAAAGCTAGATTATGCGACCTTTCGTTTCTTGTAAACCCTCCGGTTTTTGGCCCGTGGCATTCATGAGACTGTCAAAAACGCTGTCGGTCGCATCCTGGCAACCGGTGGGATTTTTTTATTTTTATCAATTATAACAATATATTGACTGTGACAGGAGGCCAAGTTTGTCAGCATTTTTTACAAATGGACGGATTTTTCGTGGGCAACCCATTGAAAAGGATCATGAAATGATTTGGAACAAAACCTGCGTTCCCTTCAATCATCAGGATGCACCATAAAGCCCACACAAGAACCTTGCACCCGGACAGGAAGGAACCGCAATGGGCACCACTCTTTCCCATACCAGCCGACATGCCGCCAGGATCAATCCATCGCAATTTGCCAAACAGGCGCATGAATTGATTGAGGAGATTGAAGAATACATCCAGGAGAACGAGCGTAACGGTCAAATCTACGCCATGCATCGTCTGCTGGGTTCCACGGTGGACCTGGATGCCATGATTGGGGCCTTTTCGCGCTGGCTCAGCCAAATCACCACCCACTATCTGGTCGCTTTCCGGTTTTTGGGAGGGAGACGGATCTGTTCCGCCTGCTCTCACGATTCCTGTCGCGTGCCTCCCCGTCTGCAACTGAACGCGATCTTCAACAAATTGATCTCCCACTCGTCCGCGGAAAGGCAGGTGGGAAGTTTCCGGCAATCCGATCTGTATTATCACTTCTGGCAGTTGGACAGGCAGGACAAGGATTGCCTGCTGATTGTCCACCCCAAGCCGGAGTTGCTGGTGCCTCCTTTTCAGAATTTTGAAGAGGAGATCTTGAAAGAACTCATGGGGCCTTTGAATCGCGCATTGGCTTACGAGAGGCTGTATGATCTGGCGCGTCGGGATGCGTTGACCGGTTTGGCCAATCGACGGGTTTTCGAAGAACGCGCCATCACCGAAATGGCCACGGCCAACCGTCAGGGTCATCCTCTGGTGCTGGCCTGTATGGATTTGGACCATTTTAAGGTGATCAACGACCGTCTCGGCCACGGCAGGGGGGATGAGGTGCTACAAACCGTTTCGCAAACTTTTTCCCGGATGGTGCGGGACTCGGATCTGCTGGCCAGGGTGGGCGGCGATGAATTCATCATGATTCTGCCGAACACCACACTTGAAAACGCCGGTCAACTCATGGAGCGTCTCTGTGCCTCGATCCGGGGGCTGGATATTCGGGTTCCCGGTTTTCCGGCTTTGGGGGTGAGCGTCGGACTGGCCTTGTGGAGGCCCAACGACTCTTTGGAAAGCTGGTCGCACCAGGCGGACGAGGCCTTGTACCGCGCCAAATCGGCTGGACGTTCCCGGGTCTGTTGTTGAAGAGTCCACCCGCCGGGGAGCGATCCGGCAAGTGGCCGCTTTAGGTCACGACTCCGCCGTGCCGAGAAATGGGCCTGAAAAATGGGCAGGGCCTCCGGTGGTTTTTTTGGGTTGTGGTCACACTTCAGCCATCAACGCCGTTGGTTCAGTCGTGCCATCCCCGATTTTTTCCCCATTCTCGCTTCCTTCCCCATCCACGATAATGCGTTCTTCCGGAAGAATGGGGAAAGGGGCGGGCCATTGGTCCTCCAGTGGTTCGGAGGCGATGTCGGATTCGGGCCCATGGTCGCGGTGCGGCTCTGAATGGCGGAGTCGATCGCCGCTGCCGGGGCGATCCCAACTGAATTCAACAGGGATGCCATTGGGATCATAAGAATAAAGCGAATAGAAGTAACCATGGTTGACTACGTCCGATACCGGGAAATCGGCCCCTTCCAGAGTGGCCAGCAGTTCCCACAAGGCCTCCTCGTGATCCACGCCAATCGAGATGTGATCAAAGGCGAAGGGACCATTCACGGGATCTCCGTGCCTTTTGAGAGGGATTTTTTCCACGTTCGGCCATTCAAAAAATGAAATCTTGCAGCTGGTGCCAATGCGGAAGAAATATTGCCGGGATCCGGGTTGACCGTAGGAGTAGATCAGGGGCATTTTCAACAGATCCCTCCAGTAGCGCACGGTCAGTTCGATATTTTTGGTGGCAAATGCCGCATGGTGTATGCCGGTATAATGGTTCATGACCGTTTCCTCAGAATTTTTCAAGATGCAGAGTTCCCGGTTGATGCCGGGTGCCATGGGTATAACCTTTGGAACTGAGAAGCTGGCTGACGGACTCCACCATGACCGGATTGCCGCACAAGAAGATGTGGGTCCGTTCCGGATCAATCGGCAGGCCGCACAATGCGTCAATGTCGGGTCGGGTCAACCATTGCTGCAACCTGCCGGAAGGTCCGTGCCAGTTCTTGTCGATGGTTGGACAGGCAACGATCGGAAAGTAGTGGAATTTTGGACAACGTCGCGTCAGGGATTCCAGTTCGGCCCGATATCCCAGATCCCATGAATACGTGGCTCCATGCATCACCGTCATGGAAACCGCTGGAGTCCGGACCTCCAGAGCCAAGCTGCGTACCATGCTGATGTAAGGCGCCAACCCGGTTCCGGTCCCCACCAGCAGAATGTTGCGGTCCGGCGGCACATCCTTCAAGGTGAACATCCCTTTGGAGCCGTCCCCCACATACAGCCGGTCACCCGGTTTGAGATGAAACAAACGCGGCGTCAATTCGCCACTGGTGATCATGGAAATGTAAAATTCCAGATACTCCTTCGACCGGGAGCTGCTGGTGATGGAATAGGCGCGTCGGATCAGGGCGTGCTGTTTTTCCGCGGGAACCTCTTCCGGATCGGCTTCCGACACCCTGGGCTCCGACCATTTCAGTCCCAGCACCGTGTATTGACCGGGAATGAAGTCAAAATTGTTTTTGTCCAACCTGACTTGCAGGATCATGATCAGGGGCGTCACGAAAGTCGTGTTCAGAACGGTCGCGTTGTACATGGCAGGACTCCGTTTGTGTGTGGATTACCGTTTCAACTGTACCCGGTCATGGCAGACCCGAACCTCCACCACAGGGACATCCTCGTAGGCGGGAGGCGCGCGCACCATGCCGGTCCGGACATCAAAGCGGGCTTCATGCCGGGGACAGATGATCTCTGCGCCGGCGAGGGTGCCGCTGGACAGATCCCCGCCGTCGTGGGTGCAACAGTCCAACAGGGCATGAAAGCTTCCATCCACATGGAAGACAACCACGTCCCGACCATCCATTGTCACGCTGCGCATGGAACCTGGAGGAAAATCCTCCACCCGGGCCACATCGAGCCACTCTTTAGAAGTTTGCATATCCGTTCTCCCGGTTCATTCGGTGCTGATGGTCTTGGAGTCTTGTTTCAGGGCTGCGTGCAGAATGAACCAGGCCAGATTGGCGCATTTGATGCGGTCCGGATAGTCGAGAAATCCCCCCACCAGTTCCAGTTTGCCCAATGGCCTGTCCTTTGCCCGGGGCGTGACGGGATCACCGTGCAAGAAGGCGGTCATCTGCTGGAACAGGGTTTCCGCTTCGGGTACGCTCAACCCTTCCAGCACCTCGGTCATCATGGAGGCCGCCGCGACGGAAACCGAACAGCCCGCCCCATCAAAACCGGCGTGTTGAATCACCCCGTCTTCGATTTGCAAGGAGAGGGTGAACTCATCGCCGCAGGTGGGGTTGAATCCATGGGCACGATGGGTGGTGTTGGGTGGGGTGTGCATGTAATGGAAGGGATTCCGGTTGTGATCCAGAATCACCTCTTCGTAAAGATCCCGATCCGGTTTCATGGCGATGTTTCTCCCAGATGAAGGCATTGTCCGACCCAGTTCCGCACAGCGTCCGGTTTGACCCGTTGCAACAGTTCGTCGGCGAATCCATGGACCAGCACCCTGCGGGCGGCATCCGGATCCAGTCCGCGACTGCGCAGATAAAACAGCGCTTCCTGGTCCAGGGTGCCGACGGATGCGCCATGGTTGCATTGCACGGCGTCGCTGTGGATTTCCAGTTGGGGTTTGGCATCGATTTCCGTGCTGTCTGACAGCAGCAGATTGGCGGTTTTCTGGTGCGCGTGTATATGGTGCAGACCTTGGGGAACCCGCACCACTCCGTTGAACACCCCGTGCGCCTGATCATCCAGAACCCCCTTGAACTGTTGTCTGGACAGGGTGTGGGAGCGGGTGTGGTGGACCCAGGTGTGAAAATCCATGTGTTGTCGCCCGTCAGCCAGGAACAAGCCCTCCTGTACGCAGGCCGACTCCTCGCCGGCCAGTGTGATGTGCAGTTCCTGACGGGTCAGTTCTCCCCCGATGGAGAAGATTTTGGAATCCAGTTGGCTGCGGTCCATCTGTATGGCCTGCACGGTGCCCACATGATGGGCCAGACGGCTTTCCGCCAACAGCAGCAGATGTTCCAGTCTGGCCTGTGGGTTCAGAATCAGGGTCGTGTAGGCATTGGTGAAATGGCTGGCCTGACCCAGGGTGGCGTAACTTTCGATCACCGTCGCCTGGGCATCGTTTCCGGCCACCACCACGTTCCAGGGCAGCGTGACGATCGGTTCTTGAAAGGCGGTGGTGAGAAACAGCAGTTGCAAGGGTTTGGGCAGTCTGCTCCCCGGCGGCAGTTGGACAAAGGCGCCATCCAGCCACAAGGCATGATTGATTTCCGCAAATCCCTGATCGTTGCCGGCCAGAAAGTTGTCCAGATAGGGTGTGAGCACGGCAGGGGACTCCCGGGCCATTCTCGCCATGCTTTCCACCCGGATTCCGACGGGCAGATCCTTCAGGCAGGAGAGCGGACGGGAGAGCGCGCCATTGACGAACACCAGTCGATAGGCCTCCCGACGGTCCACCAGGAACACATCGAGATCCTCCAGGTCGATTCCCACGCAACCGTTGGCGGGAAACCCCCAGTTGTCCCGGGAGAGTGTTCGGGTTGGGGTGTATTTCCAGGTTTCGAGTTTCTGGGTTGGCAGACCGCTCTCCAGACCGCGTTGCAGGGACTCCTGACGACTGCTGCGGATCGGCAGGGCGTTCCATCCAGGCAGTTGCGCGCCGTTGGCGTTGAATCGGGTTTGGCAGGTGTGCAAAATGGTGTTCATGTCGCCATCTCCTCAAGCCAGCCGTATCCCTGTTTTTCGAGTGTTCTGGCCAACTCCATCCCCCCGGACAAAAGAATCTTCCCTCCCATGAGCACATGCACATGGTCTGGAGGCACCTGCTCCAGCAGGCGGGGATAGTGGGTGATGAGGAGCATGGAGCGTTGCTGATCCCGCAAGGCGTTGATTCCTTCCGCCACCAGGGCCAGGGCGTCGATATCCAACCCGGAATCGATTTCGTCGAGAATGGCCAGATGGGGCTCCAGGACCATCAGTTGCAGCAATTCGTTGCGTTTTTTCTCGCCTCCCGAAAACCCCACATTCACCGGTCGGTGCAACCACTCCTCGGACAATCCGAGCCGTTTGGCCCGGTCGCTGAGGTGATCACGAAAGGCCACGGCATCCATTTCCGGTCGTTGATGATGGCGTTGATGGGCATTGAAGGCCTCTTTCAACAGTCGGGTGTTGCTGACGCCAGGGATTTCCACCGGATTCTGGAACCCGAGAAACACCCCTTCCCGGGCCCGTTCTTCCGGAGGCATGGCCAACAGATTCCGTCCCCGATAGATCACCTCTCCGGAGGTCACCTGACAATCCTCCCGTCCCGCCAGGAGGTTGGCCAGAGTGCTTTTGCCGGAACCGTTGGGTCCCATGATGGCGTGGACTTCGCCGGGTTTCAGGTCCAGTTCCACTCCCCACAGGATGGGTTTGTTCATGACGGTGACATGCAGATTGCGGACTTCCAGAATGTTCATCCCACACTCCCCTCCAGGCTGACGGCCAGGAGTTTGCGCGCCTCCACGGAGAATTCCATGGGCAGTTCGCTCAAGACTTCCTGACAAAATCCATTGACGATCAGGGAAACCGCCTCCTCGCTGCTCAGGCCCCGTTGCTGGCAGTAGAACAGTTGATCCTCGCTGATGCGGGAAGTGGTTGCCTCGTGTTCCACGTTGGCGCTGTGATTCTTGACCTCGATGTAAGGGTAGGTATGGGCCGAACAGTGTCCGCCCAACAGCAGGGAGTCGCATTGACTGTGATTGCGCGCTCCTTTCGCCCCCGCCAGCATCTTGACTAGCCCCCGGTAGGCGTTGTGCCCGTGTCCGGCGGAAATCCCCTTGCTCAGGATCGTACTGGTGGTATTGGCGCCGATGTGAATCATCTTGGTGCCGGTGTCGGCCTGCTGGTGATGGTTGGTCAACGCCACGGAATGGAACTGTCCGCTCGATCCCGCGCCGCGCAGAATCACGCTGGGATACTTCCAGGTGATGGCGGAACCCGTTTCCACCTGGGTCCAGGAGATGCGGGAGTGGTCTCCCCGGCACTCGCCCCGTTTGGTCACGAAATTGTAGATGCCTCCCCGTCCCTCGGCGTCTCCGGGATACCAGTTTTGCACCGTCGAATACCGGATCTCCGCCCCTTCCATGGCGATCAGTTCCACCACGGCGGCATGAAGTTGATGGCGGTCCCTCTGGGGTGCCGAGCACCCTTCCAGATAACCGACGTGGCTGTATTCGTCCGCGATGATCAGGGTGCGTTCAAACTGGCCGGTCCGGGCCGCGTTGATGCGGAAATAGGTGGACAGTTCCATGGGGCAGCGTACACCCGGCGGAATGTAGCAAAACGTGCCATCGCTGAAGACCGCCGCGTTCAGAGCGGCGAAGAAGTTGTCCCCGGGCGGCACCACCGAACCCAGATAACGACGCACCAGCGCCCCGTATTTTCGGACCGCTTCGGACATGGAACAGAACAAAATGCCCATTTCCTCCAATTTCTTTTGATGCGTGGTGGCCACCGACACACTGTCGAACACCGCGTCCACCGCCACTCCAGCCAGAGCCAGGCGTTCATCCAGGGGGATGCCCAGCTTTTCGTAGGTGGCCAGCAGGGCCGGATCCACATCTTTCAAGGCGACCGCATCCGGGTTGTCGGCAAGAGGAGAAGAGTAATAACTGATCGCCTGATAATCGATGGGTGGATAACGCACGCTCGACCAGTCGGGTTCGGTCATGCCCAGCCAATGTCGATAGGCGGCCAATCGCCACTCCAGCATGAATGCCGGTTCCTGTTTTTTGGCGGAGATCAGTCGGATCACCTGTTCATCGAGTCCTGGTGTCATGGTATCGGACTGGATCGGGGTGACGAAGCCATATTTGTAACTGCGCGCCATGGCGCTGGCGACCACTGGTCTGTCGTTCATGGTGCGGGCTCCTTGGCCTCGGCAATCATCTGAGTCAGGGTGGTGTTTTCCAGCAGGGAACGGATTCCCTGGTTGATGCGCATCCAGTGGGGACGCGGTTTGCAGACATGGGCAAGCGTGCACACGCTGGTGGGGTTGTGGCATGGGATCAGTTCCAATGGATCGTTCATGGCATCCATCACCTGGGCCAGGTTGATCTCCGAGGCGGGACGCGCCAGGATGAAACCGCCATTGCGTCCCTTCCGGGAGATCAACAATCCCCGGTTGGCCAGAACCTGCAACAGTTTCCGCAGCGTGGTGGGAGCCAGGGGAATTTCGGCGGCCAGTCCGGCGGCACTGATGGGTTGGGACTGTTCCGCCGCGAGGCGCACCATCACGATTGTGGCGTACTCGGTCATGCGATTGATGGCTGACATGGCATCTTCCTCGACCGGGTGTGGGTGGAGTGTGATGGTGTGGGATCGTCCCTGGTGGAACGGAAACTCCCCTGGCTTTTTAAAACCGCTCCCTGTTCATCAATGGAGCGTGCGTTTCAGGTTTTCGATTTCCGCGGGAGAGAGGAACAGACGCGGATAATCCCGCTCTCCATTCATCAGGGACTCCGTGGCATCCATTTGGGTGCGCATCACCCCCATGGAGTCACAAAAACCCTGAAGCGCGGCCTCGATCAGCATCAAGGCGGTTTGCAGGTCCCGCTCCGCCGCCATGGAATGTCCCATGGCCGTGTAGCAGTAGGCCCGTTCCAGAAAAGCGATGCCGTACTCCGGATGGACATCGATGGCCTGGGTCAAATTGGCGACGGCGTCGTCCAGACGGTTCATTCTGCGGAATACCGCACCACGAATGAAATAAAGTTGCCTGTTGTCGGGATCGATCCGCATGACGGCCTCACAATCGGCGAGGGATTCCGGGTAGTGGGACAGCCACATATGGGCAATCGCCCGTGCCAGAAGTTGCGGGATGGATGCCCGGTCGGCGGCCACTTCCCGGGTGATCTGCTCAATGCAGCCTTGGGCGTTTCCCGAGGCCAGCAGTTGTTGGCTTTCTTTGGAAAATTCATGTGGTTCCATGATATCGCTCCTTGGTTGGATGCTTGCTTGAGACATTAATTAAGACTAAATTGGTATCATATTGGTTCCTAAAAAAAGCACAGACCGGGATTTTTTTTCGATTTCGTGTCTGTGATGGCGGTGTTGCTTTAAGACGCCTCGCGGGGCGCGTGGGTCATGGTGTTGGGCTTGCCGGGAGTTGGACCGCGATTTCGGTCTCTTCCATGCCCGCGCACAGCATGATGTTGCCCTTGTGCAATTTGCTGATCAGCGACGCCGCGTAAGAACCCAGACCGGAGCCGTGTCTTTTGCCGTGGGTGACGAATTTCTCGAAGAAGTTCTTCCGGATCATCTCGGGGACGGCGCCGTGGTTGTGAATCTGGACCGTATGGCCTGGAAACAGACGGATGGTGACATCGTGCTGATCCGGGGAGGCCTCGATGGCGTTTTTGAGCAGGTTCCCGAACAGGGAATAAAGCAGATGAAAGGCGCCTTGGACTGTGTATCCGGTCTCTTGTGCCTTCACGATCCGCAGGTTGATCTTTCTGGCGGCGGCTACCGGCTGCATGTCGCGGCACACCTGGTTGAGCAGATCGGTCAGATCGATGGAATCGTTGGGCAAGTCCATATCCTGGTTTTCCAGTTTGTACAGATCCATGGCGTGATTGATGGTATCCAGCATGCGATAGGCGGCTTTCCCCGCCATGGAGGCCACTTCCAGATGGGCGTGGGTGGTTCCCTCGATATCCTCCAACAGGGTGGGGAGATTGATGATCCATCCCAGGGGGCTTTTCAGATCGTGGAGGGTCAACTGTTCCACCCACTCCCTGGATCGGGCTTGGCGGACCATCTCCTGGTTCGCGGTGGCCAGGGTGCGCAGTTGTTGTTGGGTGCGCAGATGATTCTTGATTTTCTTGGTGAGCGTATCGGCGTTGAACGGTTTGGTGATGTAATCCAGGGCGCCGAGTTGCAGACCGTGGCATTCGTTTTCGATGTCGCTCAACAAGGTGATGAACAGCACGGGGATCGAGCGGGTGCTCTCTTCGCGTTTCAAATGTTGGCAAACGGTGTAGCCATCCATATCCGGCATGGAGACATCCAACAGGATCAGATCCGGTTGCAGTTGGCGGGCTTTTTGTAATCCTTCCGTGCCTCCGGTGGCAAAATCCACCCGATATTCCTGTTGCAGCAATTGACCCAGAATAAAAATGCTGAAGGGTTGATCATCGATGATCAGGAGGGAGGGTCTGGCTGCGTTTTCCACCAGGTCTTTCTGTTCGTTCATGGTGTGATGCTCCCGAAACACATTTTAAAGTGGTTCAGACAGTGAGTGGGTGGATTAAAGATCAAGCAATATGAACGCCAGAATGGATTACTGTAATCTGCGGGCCTTTGTTCGGGGATGGGGTGGAAAAGTCGCGAAAGAATTCTTGACAGGATGGAACGGGGGGTCAACGGGAACAAGGTGGAAAAGTTGGGGAAACTCCGGTCATTGCAGGAGAAAATGACCTGAATGACAAGTTTTCCGCCAATTTCAAGCAATCTTTACAGGGTTTGTAGGGCCAAAGGCTGTGGCGGTTGGTTTTTCAGGAGGGGGATGGTTTGTTGTTGGACAGGCGGCTGTACAGGGCCTGTCGGGTGATGCCCAGCAGGGCGGCGGCAACGCTTTTTTTGCCCCCGGCGCGGAGGAGGGCTTCGCGGATGAGCAGTTCTTCCGCTTCCTTGAGGGTGGGAAAGCTGGTCTGGGAAAATTGGATGGAGGGGCCTTGATCGTCGAGGCGTGCGGGGGAAGAGGGCGTTCCATGGCGTCCCGGTTGCAAGGCGCGGAAACAGTCCAGGGACATGACATGGCCCTGGTGGCGGGAAACCGCGTCGAAGACCATGGCTTTGAGTTCCCGCACATTGCCTGGAAAAGGATAGACCGCCAGATGGTCGAACAGGGCCTGGGGGGGCGTGGGAGTGGGTCGGTTGAGGGCCGCGGCGGCCTCTTCCAGAAAGTTGACCGTCAGCAGGGGGATATCCTCCTTGCGCTCCCGCAACGGTGGGATGTGCAACTGGTGGAACGAAAGACGATAATAGAGATCCCGTCGCAGCAGTCCCTTGGCGACCAGTTCGTTCGGATCCCGCAAGGTGGCGGCGACGATCCGGACATCGGTGCGCACCGGATGGTCCATGCCCAGGGGCAGATACTGCTTTTCTTGAAGAAAGCGCAACAGCTTGATCTGGGCAGCCGGGCCGATGTCGCCGATTTCATCCAGAAAAAGGGTGCCACCCGCCGCCTGGGCCACCAGCCCTTTCCGGTCCTGGTCCGCCCCGGTGAAGGCACCCCGACGATGACCGAACAGGGTATCGGTGAAAACCAGCTCATCCAGGCCGGCGACATTCTCGGCGATGAAAGCGCCGGTGCGGCAGCCCGCGTCATGGCAGGCCCGGGCGAACAACTCCTTGCCCACGCCGGTCTCACCGGTGATGAGTAGGGGTTCCGGGGAGAGGGAGACCGCTTCGAGATATTTGAACAACTGCTGCATCATTCGGCTGCGGGTCAGGATCGGAGAGAAGGCGGAAGGATTGGCCGGTGTCTCGGTGTTCAGGTGGCGACGGATCGCATGCAACTCGCTGCGCAGATTGTAGATCTGCATGGCATTTTGTACGCAGGTGACCAGCCGGTCGGGATCCGCCGGTTTGAGCAGGTAATCGATGGCGCCATGTTTCATGCAGGTGACGGCGGAATCGATCTCCTGGGAACCGGTCATCACGATCACTTGCACTTCGGGATGCAGACGGGTGATCTCCGGCAGGAGTTCCTGTCCGGAGCAGTGGGGCATCATCAGGTCCAAAACCACCACGCCGACCAGGTTGTCGTTCAACATGGGCAACAGTTCGCGGTTGTCGTTCAAGACCACGATGGAGGTGAACCCGGCATTCAGAAGCCACAAACGTGTGGTATTCAGGATCCACTCGTCGTCATCCACCAAGACGATCGTGGCGGCGGTGCAGCGGGTTGTCATGCTGTGATCATCCTGTCGGGAAAGTGGGTCTGATCCGCCCGTGCCAAACATGTCAGGCGGGCGGAGTCGTGTTGTGCAAAATCCCATCGTGTTTGTCAATGATACCCAGCAATGAAAGGATATAGGAACCGGTGGGAGAATACCAGAGCTTTATGCGGCATCCCGCGCCACGTCGCGGGGGACGATCATACTATTTGCATGAATTGCATGCGGTTTGTCCGTGCTTTGCGCTTGCAAGGCCTGACGCGCTGCGGTAGTATCCAAAGATATCCTGGCAAAACTGGCTACCGGTTCGTAAGGGGCCTTTCATAAGTCGCGGGGCGGCAATGCATGCCTAAAATAATCGGTTCGTGATTTCCATGGTAGAGGAAACCCGGAGGGGGGAGGCCTATGTTTTCTGCGATGGGAGCCGGCAAACGGGAGCTGATGGTCCGATCATTGGACCGTCCGGTTTTTGGTTTATTGCCTCTGATTGTTTTTATGGTGTTGCTGGTGGTGAGCGTCGGGACCGTCGTGATGTTCGCGCAGACCCAGAAGGCCAATCTGAAGCGGGAATTCCAGGAGAAAATGTTGGGGATCGGCACCCTGAAAGCGCGTCAGATCGACGACTGGGTGGAGCAGTATTATCGGGATGCCTTGTTGTTGCAGAAGAATTCCATGTTGTCCCAGACCGTGGCCCTGTGGTTGAACCAGGGTCGCCAACCGGACGACCTGTCCAGAATGATTCTGGGTCGGTTGAACTCCAGAAAATCCCTGTTGCAGTATCGGGAGATCCTGCTGTTGTCGGAGTCGGGCGAGGTGTTGCTGGCCACCTCTCCCGGCACCGGGGTGGATGAGGCGTGTCAACGTCTGGTCCGGGAATCCATGGCCGATGGGCAGATCCGTTTTTCATCGATCCGTTTGGATCCAGCCTCCTCCGGCACCATCCGTCTGGACGTGATCGCGCCGATGGAACTGGAGAGTGCCGCGGGGATCAAGCGGGTTGCCGCGCTGCTTCTTTCCATCGATGTGCATCAATTTCTCTATCCTTTGTTGAGCGAATGGCCAACTCCCAGTCGCAGTGCGGAAACGCTGCTGGTGACCCGGGATGGGGATGAGGTGGTGTTTCTCAACGAGTTGCGCCATCGCAAGAATACCACGTTGCAGTTCCGTCTGCCGATCGTCGCGGGCAGTGACATTCCCGCCGTGCGTGGCGTGACCGGAGAGCGGGGCATCATGGAGGGACGGGATTACCGCCGGGAATCGGTGTTGGCCGCCACCATTCCCATGCGGCGCATGCCCTGGGTCATGGTGGCCAAGATCGACCAGGAGGAGGTGTACGCCCCCTTGCGGATGCAGACTTGGTTTTCGGTGGTGGCGATCCTGTTCGTGCTGGCCATGGCGGCAATCGGGCTGCGGTTGTGGTGGGTCAACAACACCCAGGCGTTGTTGCGCAAGAGCATGGATCGTCTCAATCTTTCCCAGCAGTTGGCACTGGTGGGCAGTTGGGATTGGGATCCCTACCCGGATCGGGAGGTGTGGTCCGAGACGTTGTACTCCCTGTTGGGTCTGCCGATGGGCGCCGTGGAAGCCAACCGGATCACGTTTCAGCAATGCGTTCATCCGGATGATCGGGCGCAGACCATGTGGGAGTTGTATGCCCGGATCGAACGGGAAAACAGCTTCATGCGCTCCTATCGCATCGTGCGTCCGGATGGACAGCAACGCTTCGTGCTGGAAAAAGGAGCGGTTTTCCGGGGCAAATCCGGTCGGATCAAACGGGTGATCGGGGTGCTGCTGGATGTGACCGAACGCCGGGGGGCAGAAGAGCAGGAGCAGTACTACATCCGGCAGTTGGAGAAGTCCAATCGTGCGTATCGTGCGCTGAGCCGCTGCAATGCGATCGGCTATTGTGCTCGGGACGAGGAACAACTGTTCCGAAACATCTGCACCATCATTCAGGAGTGTTGCGGTTATCGTCTGGTTTGGATCGGTCTGGCCGAACACGGACCCGAACGGTGGGTACGACCGGTTGCCCATGCCGGATTCGAGGAGGGGTATCTGGATCATCTGCGCATCTCCTGGGGGGATTCGGAACTGGGGCAGGGGCCGACAGGCCGGGCGATCCGTACCGGTCAACCGGTGCTGAACCAGGATTCCGGCGCCAATGCGTCGTTTTCTCCCTGGCTGAAGGTCGCCGACGAGCGGGGATACGCCAGTTCTGCCGCTTTTCCCATCTGTTATGCGGGCCACTGCTCGGGGGCGCTCAACGTCTATGCGGATCAGCCCTATGCCTTCGTGGACGAAGAGGTGCAACTGTTCAGCGAGATCGCTGCCAATGTGGGTCACAGCCTTCATTTGTTGCGATTGCGCCACAGGCAGCAGCAGGACGAGGCGGCGGTACGTCGTCATCGTTCCCAGTTGCAGGCCATTTTCGATGCCTCCATTGCCGCGATCATGCAACTGGATCTTTCCGGGCGGATTCTGCTGGCCAACCGGAGCATGATGGAGATGTTCGGCTATCCCAGGGAGGATCTGCCGACGCTCTCTTATTTCGATCTGGTCCATCCCAGTCTGCACGAGGTGGCCAGACACAGTTTGACCAGTCAGATCCAGGTGGATGTGGAACGTCTTTATGTGCGTCGGGATGGTTCTGTCTTCTGGGGACATCTGATGGGGCGGCGGATGCCGGATCTCCCCGACATGGACAGCAGCGTGATCGCCATCATCACCGACAGCACCGAACGCAAGGCGACGGAGGTGGCCTTGCAGAACGCCAAGGACGAGGCGGTGCTGGCCAACAAGGCCAAGAACATTTTCCTGGCCAGCATCAGTCATGAAATCCGAACCCCTTTGCATGCCGTGATCAATCTGGGTTTTCTGGCTTCTTTGCATACCAAGGACACGGTGATCCATCCCTATCTTCTCAAGATCCAGGAGGCGGGCAAAGCCCTCTCCCGGATCATCGACGACTTGTTGGATCTTTCCAAGGTGGAGGCCGGGGCGTTGGTCATGGAACTGCTCCCGTTCCGTCTGATGGATGTACTGAACAACTTGATGACACTGGTTGGTACGTTGAATCGCAAGCCGTTGGACCTGCGGATCCAGGTGGATCCGGCCATGCCTCCGGCGTTGCATGGGGATCCCCAGCGTCTGGGTCAGGTACTATTGAACCTGATGAACAATGCCATCAAATTCACCGATCAGGGGAGTGTATCCCTGGCAGTGGAGTTGGCGCATCCGGGTGAGCAGGAGGTGGGGTTGCGTTTCACCGTGACCGATACCGGATGCGGCATGGACGCAAGTCAGTTGCGACAGCTGTTTCAGCCGTTCTACCAGGGGGATCAGGGGCTGGCGCGCCGTTCCGGAGGGGCCGGATTGGGTTTGGCCATCTGTCGTCATCTGGTGACGTTGATGGGGGGAGAGTTCCGGGTCGATAGCCAACCCGGTCTGGGGAGCGCCTTTTCCTTCACCGCCTTTTTCGGTGTGGCGTCCCTGCCCCTGGAGGAGGGGGAGTCCATCGGCGGCGCGCTTTCCGGTCTGGACGAAGATCTCCAGAGCGCCCGGGAGTATCTGTCAGGGGCGCATGTGCTGGTGGTCGAGGATGTGGAGATCAATCAATTGATCATTACCGAACTGTTGCAGCGGGTGGGGGTGGAGGTGCTGGTGGCCGGAAGCGGACGGCAGGCCCTGGAACTCCTGGAAAACCATATCTGCGATCTGGTGTTGCTGGATCTGAAAATGCCGGATCTGGATGGTTTCGAGGTGGCCCGTCGCTTGAGAGCGATCCCCCGGTTGCGCGATTTACCCATCATCGCGATGACCGCCTACGCCTTCAGCAGCGATCGTCAACGCTGTCTGGAGTCCGGCATGAACGATCATCTGGCCAAACCCATCGATCGGACGTTGCTGTATGCCACCTTGAAGCGTTGGGTTCGATCCTTGGCCAGACCGGCCTCGGATCCCGCTTTCGATCCTGATGCCGGTCCCGGTCCCGTTTCAGCCTTGCCTGTCGTTTCCAAACCGGTGGAGAACCCGATGGAGGAGGATGCGCTGCTGCCTGCGCAACTGCCGGGTATCGAGTTGGAGATGGGACTGGGGAGAGTCTTGGGCAACAAGCTGTTGTATCGCGTTTTGTTGCGCAAGTTTGGTCAGACCTATGCCCGGTCCGGTCTGGAGGTGTCGCAACGGTTGCAGGCGGGGGATGACGGCCCGGCCCGGCAGTTGTTGCATGCCCTGGCCGGTGTGTCCGGCAACCTGGGGGCGCAGGATTTGATGCTCGCCGCCCGGGCTTTGGAGGGGGTTTGCGTACCGGGATGCGGTCCGGACGCTCCTGCCGTGAAGGAAGCCTTGAACCAGTTTCTCTCCTGCCTTTCCCAGGTGATGGGCTCTGTGCAGTCACTGCTGGAGACCCGGGGGGAGACCGGTCGTTCCCTGGACCGGGAAGCCCTGGATCAGGCCAGGAACCACGTGGGCGTGCTGGAGGATCTCGTGCGGCAAAGCAATGTCGTCGATGCCATGAACGAGACCTCCTTGTTGCAGCAACAGCTTCTGAAAACCTCCTGGATGGAGGATGTCGAGCAGCTGATGGTACATCTGTTCGATGGCAATCTGGTCCTGGCGGGAACGGTGGTGGGTCGTTTGAAGGAAAATTTGTCTGAATCGGAAGCGGGGGAATAAACCGTGTAAAGAAAAGACAACACGTCTGGAAAGTTTCCTTTCTTGTAATTCATGATTGTTTCTATATGGTTGACGTTTCAGTACGCCGACGATTCCTCTCTGTCAGACAAATTTTCTTTCACCCCTTTTTCTCTCGAATATCCTGCTGAAGCGCATTCTTGCTCGATTGCACGTCTTGGCATTGTCGTTGCTCTGTATTTATCCAAACAACATTAACCAAAAGAAGATTCTACCCTCACCGGGTGATCGGACAGGATCATCAGATTGCGGTGAGGATAAAGAACAAAAAAGAGGAGTGACAGCAATGGAACAGATTATTGAAACGACCGAGACCGGAGCCATGAACAATGGATTTTTCAGGGCCGGAACCCGAGCCATGGGTAAGGCCGTCTGCAAGAGCGTGACTGGACGGTCCGAAAAGAAGGCTCCGAAAACCGCAGTCCGGCATGCCGCGGTGAACCAGCATCGTTCGTGGGGAGCCTTTTGCAGCAAGGCGCGGTTTTTCGGTTTGCAGGAGCAGGATTTGAATCTGCTGATGCAGGTGGGTCGGGTGATGCATACCCGTGATGGTCAGCAGTTGTTCTGCGAGGGGGAGTGCAACGACGTGATTTTTATCATTCTGGATGGCAAGGTCAAACTGGGCAAAACCGCCCACAAGCCCTTCTGGATCGATATGGGACCCTACGGCATGATCAACATGGACGAAGATGATGAGCCGGATTGGAAAGGGTATCAGGTCTGTTCGGCCAGCCAGTGTCTGGGTGGTGTTCCCCTGACCCGTGAAGTGTGCCACTCCATGACGGCCGTGTCGGACGGAGAGTGTGAGTTGCTGGTGCTGGAGACCGCCAGCCTGGAAAATCAGTTGTCTTTGCAGGGCAGGAGCCATCAGTCTGCACGGATCATGGCCAGTTTGCGCCAGATGCTTTGTTAGTTTCCATCTTGGGAGAAATGACAGTGATGCGCCATCCCGTTGGTCTTTTCACCTTCAAAAGCAGTGGAATCGATTCGTCAGCCGATCTTGAGGATCGTCTGGATTTTCTGACGCTTTTCATGGAAAAGGGAAGCGGGGGCGATCCTCTGGACCGATTGCCCGACAGGTCGCGGCGGTATCTCCAGGAGACTTGGCCGCATTTTTTCAGAACACAGGTGTTGGGAATGGCTCCGGATGGCGTTGGTGCGTCGAATGGTTTCTCCCAGGAACGGTCCAACGACGTTTCCATGATCCTGTTGCTTTCCCTGTCGGTTCTAAAGGAGTTTTTGGAGTTGACCGACGAGGAGTTGGAGCAGGCGGTGCGTTTTGATTTGCGGTTTCATTATGCTCTCGGTCTGGATCTGGATGAAACCGATTTGAGTTTGCGGGCCCTTTACCGTTTTCGTGAGCAGGTGGTGTCGTCTTCGGAGGCGGTGTTGATCTTCGATACCGTGGCGGATCGGATCATCGGGCAGTTGGGTCCGGAGATGGGCCGATCGGGTCTCGATGCGAAGGGTATGCGGTTCAATATGAAAATGCAAATGCGCCTGGGAGGGCTTGTGGGGAGCATCGAGGCCTTCCTGGATGCCCTCGAAGCGGAGTGCCCAGTCGGCTTCAACGCGTTGCCCGCGTTGATATCGGAGCGCTACCGGAGACGGTCCGGAGCCTTTGCCAATGTCCGTCCCGGTCAATGCCGGCGGCAGTTGGATCTGGTGTTGAACGATGCCGATATGCTGACCACCCGGTTTGCCGAGGATGTGGCGATCAATCGGTTTCAGTCGTTCAAGACGCTCCGGCGGATGCAGGGAGAACAGTCCGGGTTGCAGGTTGGTTTCCTGCTGCCGGATTCGTTTCTTGGATCCGGATTGACCGACATCATGATCATGTCCGGTCGGGCATGATGCAATGAAAATGTTTATGTTTTGCCCATGATTTTCGACGCGTGACGGGTCGTGTCATGATTGGCATAATGGGAGGATGTGATGAATATTGTTTCTACCACCGATCCGATCAGCATGAAGGATCTCCATGGCTGCACGGCGGGATTGCCCTGTCATGTGGATGGTCAGGGGGACAATTTGCTGACCATTCATTTCGAGTCCGAGGCCAACCGGCAGGCGTATCTGGCCATTCCGCTGGAACCGTCCTCATTGGATTTCTCCAGCAACACGGACGAGTGGGTGGATGAAGGATGAGGTGGCTCCTAAATCAAGGACAGAAACCGGACCGAAATAAGCGACACCTCGTCCATGGATGAAGGCCGTTCCAGTTTGGCCTTTGACTTTTGGAAATCGTAAAAATGCTTTCAATCACCCTTCGGTTACCTGATGAGGAGAAGGGGTAGGCCTGTGGAAAACGGTTGTATCGTTTTCCACAGGCCTAGCCGGGGCGTCCCCCCTTCTTCGGGCTGATTGTGGCCTGAGCCTTCAGGCTGCCACCCTTTCGCCGATGCTGCCATGAACCTGGTCCGGTGTTCGGTAACCCAGCGACTGGTGAAGTCGCTGATTGTTGTACTGCTGAATCCATCGACCAATTCCGCACCGGGCATCTGAACCCGTGGCAAAAATCCGCATCCAGAGTATTGGAGAGCCGCCAAGCCAGAATTTTTCGGCTGTACCAGTCCATGGATAAAAATCCCGTTCCACCGACAACTGGCCAATCTGTTTGTACAACGCGTCAACCAGGGACTCCTGCTCCTTCCCGGCACGGCTGCCACGCTCGAAGAGAGTCGCCGCCTTCTCCAGCAACTCCCGCTTCCAGCCGTGAATCATGGTGGGGTGCACCCCAAACCGGCTCGACAGTTGGGCAATCGTCTCCTCGCCTCGGATCGCCGCTACCGCCACCTTCGCCTTGAACTCCGAGCTGTGCGTCTTCCTCTTCATCGTGCTCATCTTCGCTCCTCCTTTTTGAGGCCGAAGTATAGCTTATTCCGCTGTCTCAAATCCGGGGTCCATCATAATCCCGTCCGGATCCGTCTTGCCGGGGATGGGCGCCATCAGATTCATGCCACGTTCCGCCGCCACGATCAGGTTATCACCGCTGTTTCGGAAAACCTGTCGCAAAACAGAGCCAACCGGCCTGGAATGTGATACCCTATTTTCATCATTGACCGTGAGCCAGCCCGCTCCACCGCTCAATACAAGGGGCGCGCAAAGGCCCGCCTGATGACGACGACACGTTGCCGGACCGTCATCAAAGGGATTGGCGTCCCCCAGAAAACGCTGCCGCATCGGATTGTCCGTTGTTCATTCGGCACAGGCTCACGAACCAAAGGCCAAGCCACACATCAAGGGAGGAGTGCATGTCCACAGAAGATCCGGAGGAGATCGCCAAATTTGAAAGAATGGCCAACGAATGGTGGGATCCCGACGGCAAGTTCAAGCCTTTGCACCGCATCAACCCGTTGCGCACCGAATACATCCGCAAGCAGTTGCGCCCCTCCGGGGGGGGACTGGAAGGGCTGGAAATCCTCGACATCGGCTGCGGGGGAGGCATCCTGGCCGAGTCCATGGACGGCCTCGGGGGACGGGTCACAGCCATCGATCGCTCGGCCACCATCATCGGCGTGGCCCAGGCCCATCAGAAGGAGAGCGGCTCCCAGGTGATCTACCGGGTGCAATCCCTGGCGGAACTGGCCCGGGAACGCCCGGAATCATTCGACGTGGTGCTGGCCATGGAAGTGCTGGAACATGTGCCGGACGTGCCGGCCTTTCTGATGGAATGCGCCACCCTACTCAAACCGGGCGGCACGTTCTTTTTCGCCACCCTCAACAAGACCTTCCAGGCGTGGCTGATGGCCATCGTGGGGGCGGAATACGTGCTGCGCTGGCTGCCCAAAGGCACCCACGAGTTCGACAAGTTCATCCGCCCGTCGGATCTGGGCCGCTGGCTGCGCCATACGGGAGTCGAGATGCGGGATGTGACCGGCATGCGCTACATTCCCTGGCGGGACTCCTGGGAGTTGGCGGTGGGCAAGGCGGATGTCAACTACCTGGGCCACGGGGTGCGGACGGGGGAGCTTCCGGCGTCAGAATGACGCGCCGCTTCAGCTTGCCCTGGGCGGAAAAAAACAGCATCTGACCGCCGCCCTGGGGCAACTCCACCAATACGGCGGCTCCGCTGTCCAGTCCGGCCAGTTGGGTCACCCGCGCACCGGCAGGCAGGGTGAGGGTCTCTTCCATCCGGGGAGCCCCTTCCGCCTCCGGCACGGGATTCGCGGGACGGGTGGCCCGGTCCTGAATGCGGGTGACCAGCGCCCCCAATCCCACCAGAATCAACACAGCCCCGAACACCACAAAAAACTTGACTACCTTCATTGCGCCATTTCTCCCGATCCAAACCATTCACCCGGATGGAGTGCCCCCATGAACCTGCCCGGTCCCGACACCCCACCCATCCGTTCCATCCGCATCCCCGACGACCTTGACGGGGAACGGCTCGACAAGGCTTTGGCCACCGCCGACCCGACCTTGAGCCGTTCCGCGCTTCAGCGACTGCTCAAGACTGGCAGCGTCACCCGTGCGGACGGCCCCCCGCCCCGGCCCGACGACAAGGCCATGGCCGGGGAAATCTTTCTGCTGGCCATTCCCGCCCCCCGTCCCATCGAGGCCCGTCCCGAGGAAATCCCCCTGGATGTGATCTTTGAAGATGATGACATCATCGTGATCAACAAGCCAGCGGGTCTGGCGGTTCACGCCGGAGCGGGCCGTCACGACGGGGTGCTGGTCAACGCCCTGCTGCACCACTGCGGCGGTCCGGAACGGGCCGGGGGACTGTCGGGGATCGGCGGAGCCATCCGCCCCGGCATCGTCCACCGTCTGGACATGGAGACCAGCGGCCTGCTGGTGGCGGCCAAAAATGACCACGCCCATCTCCATCTGGCGGAACAGTTCGCCAGCCATTCCGCCTTTCGGCGTTATCTGGCCCTGGCCCGGGGCAACCTGACCACCCCCCAAGGCTCCATCGACGCCCCCATTGGCCGCCATCCCAAAGACCGGAAAAAAATGGCGGTGGAACCCCGTCATGGTCGCCACGCCGTCACCCACTGGCAACGGCTGGAGTCTTTGACCGGTTTCACTCTGGTGGCCTGTCGTCTGGAAACCGGTCGCACCCATCAGATTCGGGTCCACATGGCCCATATCGGTCATCCACTGCTGGGGGATCCCCTCTATGCCCGCCCCTTTCACCCCCCCCAGGAGTGGCCCGAAGAACGCCGGGAAATCGTGTTGTCCTTTCGTCGTCAGGCGCTCCACGCCCGACAACTGACCATCACCCATCCCACCACCTTGAAGGAGATGTCGTTCACCGCCGAACCCCCGGAAGATTTCAACCGGCTCCTCGTGTCCCTGCGCGTTCCCCGATGAAAAATCAATTGGCTTTGACGTCGGATTATTATATAAAAAATGGATGAACACACATTCCTTTCCCCTCTGGTCCGGCTCCCTTTCGTCTTCCGATCACCCCTCGGGAACCGCCGTCTTTCACCAGGTCTCCTCCCATCTGGAAGAGGGATTGTACATTCTGGACCGGGAGGGTCGAATCATTTTTTTCAATGAAATCGCCGAAAAATTGCTGGGCTGGAAACAATACGAACTGCTCGGCAAAAATCCCCACGATCGGCTCCATTTCCAGAACGCCTCCGGCGAGCATGTCCCCACGGAGCAATGTCCGATTTTGCAATGTGTGCAGCGGGGGGAGAGCTTTCACGCCGACGAGGATGTCTTCACCCATCGAGATGGCCATCTCATCCCGGTTTCGGTGACCGCCGCCCCCTTGCGGGAACAGGGTCGCATTGTCGGCAGTTTCGCCCTTTTCAAGGATCTGAATCTGCGCAAGCAGTGGGAACGGGAAATCAAACAGGCCCGGGACATCGCCCTGGAGACCGCACGCCTCAAATCGGAATTCCTGGCTAATATGAGCCACGAAATCCGCACCCCGATCAACGGGGTGATCGGCATGACCGATCTGCTCCTCGACACCAAACTCAACAAGGATCAAAAAGAGTTGGCCACCACCTTGCGGGAGTCGGCCCAGGCGTTGTTGACCATCATCAACGACATCCTGGACTTCTCCAGCCTGGAAGCAGGCCGAATGGAAACCTCTGCCACCCCTTTCAGCCCCATCAAGGTGGTAGAAGAGGTCTCCGAACTGCTTTCGTCCCATGCCCAAAGGAAAAACATCGAACTGCTCACCGATGTCAGTCCCAAACTGCCCAATCTGTTGCTGGGGGATCCCGCCCGGCTGCGACAAATTCTCCTGAATCTGGTGGGCAACGCGGTCAAGTTCACCCGCAAGGGACAGGTGGTCATCCAGGCCCGCTTGACAGAAAAAAGCAAATCCCCGCTCATGGTACGCTTCACCGTCGCCGATACCGGCATCGGCATTCCCAAGACCGCCTGGCATCGGTTGTTCCAGCCTTTCGCCCAGGTGGACGGCTCTTCGACCCGGGCCTTCGGAGGCATGGGATTGGGACTGTCCATCGCCAACCGTCTGGTGGAGTTGATGGGCGGCGAAATGGGCATGACCAGCCGTCGGGGCAAAGGTTCCACCTTCTGGTTCACGGTCCCGTTTCCCCTCCACGCGGAAAACGGCAACGATCCCCACCCGACCCAACACACCACCCATCTCAAAGGTCTCAAGGCCCTGGTGGTGGATCCCCGTCAGACCAGTCAGACCATTCTGCTCAACCATCTGCTCAACTGGAACATGAAAGGGGCCGCCGTGGAAAGCCCGGAGGAGGCATTGGCCTATCTCCGCCACGAAGCCAAGGCCGGGGCGCCCTGCGATCTGCTGCTGCTGGCCGCCTCCCCCATTCCTTTGGAGCAGTGTCTGGAACTGGGCCGGACCATCACCGAGGATCGCTCCATCCCCCCGGTGGGACTGATCCTGATCACCGGCATCCACGAAAACCGCTGGTTCGACGAAGCCCGCAAAGTCGGTTTCGTGGCCCATCTCACCCGCCCCTTGCACCGTCATCAACTGCTGGACCGGCTGCTTTCCCTGGTGAATCCGGAACCGCTGTCCGACGCGGATCCCACACCTCCGGACAAAACCCCACCGGTGGATCAACCCCCTTCCGCCCACAACCGGACCGAGGAACTGGGGGAACGGATGATTCTGCTGGCGGAAGACAACGCGGTCAATCAGAAGGTGGCCCAGATGCAAATCCATCGTCTGGGGTTCACGGTGCATACCGTGGCCAATGGCAAGGATGCGATCCAGGCGTTGCAATCCGGTTCGTATGCCATGATCCTGATGGATTGTCACATGCCGATCCTGGACGGATTGCAAGCCACCCGCGCCATCCGCCAGATGGAAACCCTGGAAAACCGTCCGCGGATTCCCATCATCGCCCTCACCGCCAACACCCTGCCCGGCGATCAGCAACGCTGTCTGGATCACGGCATGGACGACACCATCACCAAGCCGATCCGCATCGAGGATCTGGCCGCCCGTCTGGACCAGTGGCTGCCCAACCGCCCGGCCCCGACGGCCTCACCCCCTCCGGATACCAACGAGGCCCTGGCCCTGCCCCCCATCTCCCTGGATCTGCTGAGAAGCCATTTCGGTCGCGATCCCAAGGTGATTCTGGAATTCATCGAGGCCTTTCTCTCGTCGGCTTCGGTGATCATTGCAAAATTGAAGAAAAATCTTAAGATCAAGGACACCGCATCCCTGGATGAGAACGCCCACGAACTCCGGGGAGCCAGCGCCAACATGGGAGCCCATCTCATGTCCCGGCTCTGCATTCAATTGCAAGACGCGGCCAAAAACAACGACCCCGGCGAATGCCGTTTGCTGATCGATCGGATACAAAAGGAATTCCGCCGATGCGAGAATTATATCAAGAAGATCTGACCCCTCCCCTGCCCGCTTCCGGTCGTCGGCACCGTTGGCTGGCCCTGGCCAGCCAACACCCGCCGGAATGGCTCGCCGCCTTTCTGGAATCCCCCTCGGCCCGCTGGGTGGTGGTGACCGAAGACGGCCCCGCGGAAGATCGACAACGGTATGTCGCCTATCTGGAGGAGGCCGCCGATCTGCCCTACTGGGCCTTCGCCCTGGCCAAGGGATATCTGGACGACGTGGGAGAGTGGCCACTATTCGGCCTGCCCGTCGAAGAGGCCTTGAACGCCCTGGACGATCACGCCGACCCGATCCGCGGCGTCCGGGAGATCCTGGCCGGCATCCAACCGGTCTGGCCCGATTTCAAGGTGATCCACGTGGGCGAAGAGTCCCGATGACCCCATTTCAACCCCCCGGCCATCCCAGGTCGCATCCGAATCCGTCACGTCGCGCCACTGGAGTTCCCCATGAAGGTTTATAACATCCGACTGCGTGAAAACCGCCTTGTGCCGCGTTTGCCTTCCGAGGTGGACCCACACGCCCGCAAAAAACTGCGGGATCTGCGCGAGGAGATCCTCTCCTTGTTGACCCGGCAACGGTTCATCTCCTTCATCAAGCAGCCGAAGCTCCACTTTGACAACCAGCTCAACTGCCTGTGGCTGTTGCACGAGTTCAACTCCACCCCGGAACAGATGTTCCAGCATGTGGCCCGGTTGCAAATTTACGCCTTCCGCCACTGGGAAATCCCCTCCATGGAGGAGTTGCGCTCCATCGCCCGGGAGGATCTGTTCCGCAATCACGAAAAATTCCGGGGCGCCACCATTCTGTCCCGGGATCCGGCCACCAGCGGACCGGGCTATCGCACCATCACCTTCGGCGGCGCGGTCGGTGAAACCGAAGCCACGGACGCCTTGCAGATGGTGCTGCCCATCCACCGGGTGGCGCAACGGGACGTGTTCGCGTTCATTTTGAACCATGGACTGATCCCCCGGGATGTCACCGGCGTCGGGGACAAGATGCACGAGCTTTATTTGCTCACCAAGGAGCTGAACGAAAAAAACCGCAACACCACCGAACCCACCCTGCCCTCCCTCAAGGCCTTGCAAAACCGTCTGATGGAAGGGGACTGGATCCGCGCCCGTCTGCCCATTTTAGAACCATCCTATCTGACGGACATGGAAAAAGGGTTGTGGGAGCTGTATCAACCGGTGCCCCCCACCGGCAAAGGGTGGATCGAAATGACCCTGGATCCCCCCTGGGAGGCGCGCAACCCGGAACTCGACGTGCGCAAAGGGGTGATCGCCATCGATTTCGGCACCAGTTCCACGGTGGTGGCCTGCCGGGAAAACGGCAAGACCACTCTGCTGCGGGTCGGCATGCCGGATTTCTTCCGCAAGCCCGCTCCGGCGGACTATCAAAACCCCACGGTGCTGGAGTTCATCCATCTGCCCCGTCTGCTGGCCGCCTGGACCGGCGAGGCCCATCAGCCCTTGACCCGCTGGGACGACTTCCACTTTTCCCACGAAGCCTTGAAAAACTTCCGGGAAAATGAGGCCAATCAACGGATCGTGGCCAGCATGCTCACCAACATCAAACAATGGCCCCTCTCTCCGCCGGAGACCCGTTCCCGCCGCATCACCGATCAAAACACCGGACTGGAGCTGGAAATCCATGCCACGGACGCCCCCATGCCGGTACGGGGCCAACCCATCGCGGTCTCCAGGGAAGATCCCTTCGATCCCATCGAGCTGTACGCCTACTATCTGGGATTGTTCATCAATCACCGCTCCAACGGACTTTTCCTGGAGTATTACATGACCTTTCCGGTCACCTATCCCCGCGAGATCAAACGCACCATCCTCACCGCCTTCTCCCGCGGGCTGATGCGCAGCCTGCCGGAATCCCTGATGGCCAGCCCGATGATGGAGCGGTTCCAGATGCGGGAGGAGGCCTCGGAACCGGCAGCCTACGCGGCCTGCGCCCTGGAGGAGCTCGACATCGTTCCGACCCTGCACGGCACCGCCTACGCGGTCTTCGACTTCGGCGGCGGCAGCACGGATTTCGATTTCGGACTGTACCGCATGCCCACCCCCGAAGAGACCGAACAGGGATACGAACGGGTGATCGAGCGGTTCGGGGCCAGCGGCGACATGTATCTGGGTGGTGAGAATCTGGTGGCCAATCTGGCCTACATCGCCTTCAAACAAAACCTGGAAAGCTGCCGGGAACATCAACTGCCCTTCTCCATCCCCCCGGAAGCGGAAAAATTCCCGGGACACGAGCTGTTCCTGGACAACTCCCACGTGGCCCAAACCAATACCGCGCTGCTCACCGCCAAAGTGCGGCAGATGTGGGAAAATTTCCGCTGGGATCTGGAAGATCCCCACCAGTCGGATCCCAACCATAAAAAAAGCTCCCGTCGCCAATCCGACCGCATCGCCGACGCCTTGAGCCAATTCCTGGTGGACGAAAATTTCGCCCTCGCCCCCGGAACCCTGACCCTCGCCCCCCCGGATAACGTACTGGAAGTACAAATCGAATTTCTCAACCGGGCCAGAGAGAAGGTGCCGGTCCTGTTCCGCATCGACCGGGACCAGATCAATCATTTCCTGGTCAAACGGGTGGGCAAAGGGATTCACCGCTTTTTCATCGCCATGAAACGGGCCTTTGAAAACCGCAACCTCGCCCCCCGGGAGGTCCACATCCTGCAAGCCGGCAACGCCAGTCGCGCCCTGCTGGTGCAGGCGCTGTTCGCGGCCATGCTGCAAAACAAGATGTTCAAATGGTGCCCTCCCCCGGAAGGCATCGCCAAAAACACCGCCCTGGAAGAGATCCAACGGGCGGTGGCCTTTCCCCATTTCGTGGTGCATCGTCCCCCGGTGGGGGATCCGGACAACCCCTATTGCCCCACGGCCAAAACCGGGGTGGCCATCGGTCTGCTGAAACTGATCCCGGGCGAAACCCTGCTAGCCCTCAACGCCACCCCGTCGTGCGAAAGCGGCGAAGCGCCCTTCCGCATTTTTGTCGGTCGTCTCAATTCCGGTTACTTCCAGCCGATTTTGCACCAGAACGGTCCCTATCGGGAATGGCAGGAACTGGGGGTGCCGACCCGTGGAGCCTTTGTGCTGTTGTACTCCAGTTCGCCCCAGGCGGGCATGGGCAATCTGCCCCGCGGCTCCCAGGAACTCGAAGAAAAGAATGTCACCTTCGGCCCTGGCCATCTCAAGGAAAAACGGCTCTTCATCCAGGCCATCGGTCCCACGGAGGTGGAACTGTGTCTGGCCGACTCTCTGGAGCAGATCCTGCAACGTCCCGAAGAGGTCTTGAACCAGATGCGACTCGCGCTGCAATGAGGTAACGGTGGGGACAAAAAAAACCGGAAAGGCCGGCTTCCAACTTGGAAACCGGCCTTTCCGGGGGTGTCATCAGGCAGGAAAAAAGCAATCAACAGCCTTGCGGCGGCGCGATCAGGAGCCAATCGCCCGAGAAAATACCACCCTTGCAACCTGTGGTGGTTAAGGAACCGATCCTGTCGGGGCGACGGGTGGGCTCGGCTTCTGGTCGTCTTCCTCCGACTCCAGATCCTTGTAAAGCTCCCGCAAATCCTGACGATTGACGCGCAAAACCCAAACGAACAACACCACAAACAGTCCGATGACAATCAGCACTCCGATCATGGGATGGACTCTTTTCAATGGGGTGACGAAACCGGTTGATTCCGTTGTCAGGCCCATTCACAGTGACACTGCCCAGCATACTCTGTCAAGAAAATCGTGGGGGAAAACAGGGCAATCGCATTTCAGAATTGAGTGAGTAGGGTAGCAAGGCGTCGCTTTATTTTCTTTTGAATTTGGATTATCGTTCAAAAAGGTCTTTCCCTGCAATCCTTCACACTCCCCTGACAATAAAATTGGTTTATGGAAATGGCATGAGAAAACCCATTGCAGGAGTCAGATTGAGATGCTGATCGAGTTCACCGTCAAGAATTATCGCTCCATCCATGAGCCGATCGTGCTGAATCTGTCGCCTGCACCAAATATCCGCCGCTTGCCGGAAAATTGTTTTGGCACCCAATTGTCAAGCCAACCGCGCCGTTTGCTGCGTTCCTCGGTGGTCTATGGACCGAATGCCTCCGGGAAAACCAATCTAGTCCGGGCGACTCATTTCATGAGACATCTAGTCCTGAATTCAAATCGCAAATCGGTGGATAATCCCATTTTCCAGGATCCCTTTCTGTTGCATCCCGAGACGCGACAGGCTCCGGCCACTTTTCAGATGATTTTTATTGCCAATGGCGCACGCTATCAATACGGGTTTGAGGTGGACCGGAAAAGGGTGGTGGGTGAGTGGTTGTATCTGTTTTCGAAGCGCCCGGAAAGCGTGGTTTTCCGCAGGGAATATGACGCCGGACAGGACAGTTACTGGGTCGAAAGTGACCTTGGAACGGATATTCGGGATGCCGTGCAATCGCTTCCGGAAGATTGGTTGGCCTTGACACAACTGGGGCAAAAAAAACCGGTTTTGCATGGCGCGTTGAAAAATGTGTACGCTTGGTTTCAAAAGCAATTGCGTGTGATGGATCCTCAACAGAAAGTCATTTTTTCTGAAACTCTAGACTTTTGCGAAACAGCACAAGGACATGATTGGGTCTTGGGGTTTGTCAAGGCTGCTGATTTGGGCATCGATGATATCGTACTCGAAGACGTTAAAGAAGTGCCCGATGAAATCTATCTTGAACTTGCGAATGATTTGATCAATCATGATGAGGGGGTTTCGGAAAGAGTAAAGAGCCAATTAAAGAATGCTGTAGAAAATAAGAACTTTGACATTCTCAATAAAGCTTTCAAGGTCGTTTCAAGAGGGTTGCGTTCCATTCGAACGATGCCGAATACCGGAGAAGCGTTATCGTTCTCTAAAGACATGGAGTCACGAGGCACCAACCAGATGCTCGCTCTGGCTGGGAAATGGCGGGAGATTCTGGACAATGGGCAGGTCTGCTTCATGGATGAGATCGAGGACGGTTTGCACCCCAGGCTGGTGCGATTCTTGTTTGATTTGATCCACGATCCCGAACAAAACCCCAACAATGCCCAACTGATTGCGACCACCCACGATACCACGCTGCTGGATCATCGAATTTTGCGTCTGGATCAGATCTGGTTAATGAACAAAAAACGCGATCACTCTTCCCAGCTTTATGCGCTTTCGGATTTTGATATTCAGCTCAAAAAGCATGAGACGTTGCAGCAACTCTATCTGGATGGAATGTTCGGAGCCGTGCCCATGGTGCGCAAACGGCGATTGTCGGAAGATGTGGCCGGGAAGGAGAAAGGCGCATGAGAATCTCCACCCCCAAGACCACCCTCTCAGCAAGACGTTCAGGCGTACGCCCCAGACCCAAGAAAATGCTGATCGTTTGTGAGGACTCGAAAAGCGGTCTGTATTATCTGGAGGATCTGGTGGATGATTTGCAATTGTCCGCAATCACGGTCGTCAAGCCCAGTGAGCAGGGAACGGATCCTTTGAGCGTGGTGACATTTGCGAAGAGAAGCCTGAAACAGGGAAAATACAACGAGGTTTGCGCTGTTTTCGATGGTGATGGTATTTTGCGGGGTGGTCCGGAAAAGGCTCAGTTTGATGGAGCGATCACCAAGGCAGGAGCGGCACCTGCTATTGAAGTGTATGTTTCTGTTCCGTGTATTGAGTATTGGTTCTTATTGCATTATGGGTTCACAGATAAACCAGATCAAGACTGTGAGAGTATCTGTAACAGGCTTGGCGGTAAAATCAATCAGGAATATTGCAAGTCAATCCATATCTATTCACTCTTTACTCCGGAAAGTCAGTCCCAAGCCATGAAGCATGCCAAGAAGATCCGCGGGCCGCAGAGATTCACCTGCCCCTCGACCGAGATGGATTTGTTGATCGAAAAACTTCAAGCCTGGGTGATCTAATGAACCATTGAAACCGTCATATTGTCCGTTAGCATTTGCTCTCTTCCGGTTCAGAATAATCAATACCCAGCGTCCCGGGCAGGCAGGCCTAATTTGAAATGCAATTGCCTGGGGGGAATAACCGGCGTGGATGAAAACCGGTCCGGTCCAGCATTCGCCAATAGAATTATATAAGTAATTACAACAGACCGACCAAACAGCCCCACCCACGCAGCCAGGGCACGGCGAGACGGATCACGTGTGGGATGACAGGGCGCTGAGCCAGAAAATCACCTCCTGGCGGCGGGACACGGCAGACGGCATGGTGCCCATCCCCTGACAAAGGCAGGCGGCATGGTACTTACCCCCCCTAACAAGCAAGGGGGGAGGATCGATCAGGTCCGCGACAGAATACGCGAGGCGGCATCCAGGGTATCGATGGACATTTTGGTATTGGCCTTGCGGGTTTCGCGCTTGATCTTGTCGTAGATCTCTTCCCGGTGGACCTCCACATCACGGGGGGCATCGATGCCGATGCGCACCTGATTGCCCTTGATGCCCAGCAGGGTAATCTTGATCTCATCGCCGATGTTCAGGCTTTCACCGATTCTGCGCGTTAATATCAACATGTCGTCATCCCTTCCCTGGGGGCAATGGTCTACAGGGTACGCGGGGTTTCCCCACCCCGCGCGATCCTTGGACAGCCCATTGCCAATGGGTCGTTAGAATTGCTTGGACAAAAAATGATAGCTCGGTCCGCTTTGCCGGAAACCGCGTCGATCATAGGCGGTGGATTGCCCCTGCGCGCTTCCTTTCAGAGCGCGCAACATGGTCTCGGTGGCCACCAACACCCCTTTGAAGATCGCCTGATTCTCCCGATTGGAGCGATCCGCCTGTTCGATGCGGTCGCGCAATTTCTGCCGATAGGCCAATAATCCGGTGTTGCCACCCATGGCCAAGTCCAATTCTTTGAGATTCATCGCATCTTTCGCCAATCCCAGCGCCTGCCCCATGCGCTGGGATTGGGCCTGACGGGAGAGATCCATCCGTCGGATCTCCATCAATACCTCCTCCACCTGACGGGCGGCCATCTCCAACTCCTCGGGATTGCGCGCCTTCAAAGCGAGCCTCTCCCGCTCCAGAAGCGGCATCAACCGTTCAAATTGACCGATCAACGGCTCCAGCAGCGTGATGAGTCGTTGCGTTTCGGCAACCGCGTCAAAGGAGGAAGATGACATATGCAAAGCCGACCCCACGTGTTTCAGATTGATTTTTTCCGTTCCATCAAGACCTGACGCAAGATCTTGTCCGCCACCTCCAGGCTGGAAACCTGATACCGACCTCCGGCCAAAGCCTCACGGATCGGTTCCACCAGTTCCACGCGCACATCGGGTGCCGCGTTGATCGCCTCGCCCGCCAGCCCCATGGTTCTGGCTCCCGAGGAAAATTCGGCGTCATCCGCACGCGCTGCCGCGTTACCCGCCACTCCTCCGCCCGACTTCCCCCCCGTGCGTTTGCGGGAGATCCGACCGAGTTGACCGACATTGACGCTTTTGATTCTCGTGACCATGCCTCTTCCATTCCTTCAATCCCGATCCGGTCACGCCTGGACTCAAAACTCTAAGAGTCCCCGCCATGAACCGAACCCTCGGGGCCGACGCGAGGTGGATTGTCCGCCGCTGGTAAATGGGTTTTGGGGGGGAAGTACGGAATCGAACCCGTATTCACCACCCCTGCCTTACCTATCGGCGAATGCGCCGCAGCGTTTAAGGAATTCTCTGTTCCTTGCGCACGATTCACGGCGGATTGGACATCCACGCCCTGCGCGATCTGTTTGGAGACCGTCTGCTTGAAAATGGCCTCCTTCAGACCCAGCCCGCTGCCATTGCGGCTGAAGTTTTTGGCATACTCCCCGTCGAGCATTTCCTCAAAAATCTTCCCGCCCTGACCCTTGGAAAACAGTCCGCCTTTGGGATCCTCGGGCACGGTCTTGCGCATGGCCTTGAACATCTGCTGGATGAACATGGCCTCGAAATCCGCAGTGGCGTTGTTCAACCGGCGTTGATCGTCCTTGGAAATCGACGCCGAGGGTTTGGGCATCGGCGCCGGCGGCAGAGAGGAATCAATGGTACTCACAGGATTTCCAGATCCGCCTGCAAAGCGCCAGCGGCCTTGATGGATTGCAAAATGGCGATCAGATCACGGGGAGTCACCCCCACGCCGTTCAGACCGCGCACCAAGTCTCCGAGAGTAACCCCTTCCGGCATTTCCAGCACTCTGGCGTCTTTTTCCGTGGCGGTCACATTCGTATTGGGGGTCACGGTGGTGGTGCCCTGACCAAGCGCATTGGGTTGGCTGACCTTCGGGGTCTCCTTGATCTTGATGCTCAACCCGCCATGAGCCAAGGCCACGGTGGAAACCCGCACATTCTCACCCATCACGATGGTGCCGGTGCGTTCGTTGACCACAATCCGCGCCCGCTGATCCGGATCCACCTGCACCGCCTCCAGACGGGAGACGAAATTCACCACCTTGCCTTGATAATCCGGCGGAACCGTCAAGGCGATGGTGCCCGAATCCCGGGCCGACGCCAACGGCTTGCCGAACACGTCGTTGATGGACTGCACGATACGATTGGCGGTGGTGAAGTCGGGATTGCGCAAGGAGAGCTGCAACTGCTGTTCCTTGTTGAGTTCAAAATCGATCTCTTTTTCCACGGTCGCCCCGCCGGAGATGCGACCCACCGTGGGATGATTCTTCTGCACCGACGACCCACCCCCCTCGGCGGAAAAACCACCCAGCACCAACGGTCCCTGAGCCACGGCGTAGATGCGACCATCCGCGCCTTTCAGCGGGGTGAGAATCAGGGTACCCCCGTTGAGGCTCTTGGCATCCCCCAGCGACGACAGGGTGACATCCAAACGGCTGCCCTGACGGGCGAACGGCGGCAATGTGGCGGTGACCATCACCGAAGCCACGTTCTTCACCTTGACCCCCTGCTCGGCGGAGATACCCATCCGCTCCAGCATCATCTTGAGGGACTGGTTGGTGAAAGCGGCACTGGAATCACCCGTACCGCTGAGACCCACCACCAGACCGAATCCGGTCAACGGGTTGTCCCGCACCCCTTCGATCTCCACCACGTCCTTGAGACGGGCGGCTTCGACCGGTGGAACGTAGACCAGACCCGGGGCCGCGATCAACAGGGCCAGGATCCAATTCGGGCTGCGGCGATAGGTTTTCATGAACGTCACAGAACGTTAATGGTTGAGAAGAAACGATCGAACCAGCCCGGACGCTGTTGATCGTCAATGTCGCCATCCCCGGAATAATCAATACGCGCATCGGCGATCTGGTCGGAGGTGACCGAATTGTCCGCGCTGATGTCTTCAGGCCGCACCACCCCGGAAAGAATGATGAACTGATTTTCGTGGTTGACGGTGATGTCCCGACGCCCCTCGATCCGCAAATTGCCGTTGGGCAGCACCTGGGTCACGACACAGGAGATTTTCGCTTTCAGCTCGCTTTTGCGATCGGTTTTGCCCTTCCCGCTCAAGGTGCTGTCGTTGGTTCCCCCCAAGGTTGCCGCCACACCACCCGTACCCAAGGTGCTGTTCAGGAGTTTGCCGATATTGTTGCTGCCTGCGGATCCCGAGGTGCCGGTGAGACCCACGGTTTTGCTGCCCGTATGTTCCAGTTTCGTGTTGGCGTCGCTGACCGCGCTGGAGCTTTCCGAAATGATGACCGCGATCAGATCACCAATATTGCGGGCCTTGTTGTCCAAAAACAGGGTATTGCGATCCGTGGTCTGCCAGATGGATCCCTTCTTGGGGGTCAGGCTTTCGGGCGGGGTGGGCTGCACGACGGCAATGGGCGCCGGAGGACGTTCCGTGGCCCGCGTCATGCCGCAACCGCTCACCGCGATCGGCAGCACCGGCAACAGGAGGATCATTTTAGCCAGTCCATTCATTGCATCCACTCCCACCCAAGAGTCAACCTTACCACGCCACCACTTCCGCCCGGCCCGGCCCTGTCACCCGGGCATCGAACCGCCGACGGCTGGAGGGATTTTCCAAAACAATCGTCTCCCCCACACGTCCGGCGGTATGAGCCACCGCGGTGGTTTCAATGTGCAGTCCCCCGCGGGAGGCCGCCACCTGGACCCGTTCACCCCGGGTCACCACCACCGGAGCCGAAAACCAATCGGACTGCAACGGACGGTTGGCCTGAATCTGTCGCGTCACCGACTGGCCCACCACCCGCTTGGGATCTTCCACCAAACCCACCGGAGGACGCTCCAACTCGCTCTCTTCCCACTTCAGATCCGCGTCCGTCACCACGTCCCCCCGTTTCAAGGGCCGCCGCAACACCAGATAACGCATCGACTGCTTCAAGGTGACCGCCACCTGAATGACCGTCGCCACCTTGCCGTTCACCGACACTTCCACCGGGACATTCTGCCGCCCGGTCCGCCACTCCTCCGCAGAGGGCACCACCTTCCAGGTCACTTTCCCGTCGGGCAAGGTCAACTCGTCGCGGTAAAAGACCCGTTCGAGCCGCACCCCTCCGTTTTCCTGATCGAGCAACGCCTTGATCCGCTGCTCGCTCTCCCGGATCACATCGGAACGTTGCAAGACCTGGGCCTGTGCGGAAAAAGACGCGGAAAAGGTCAACAGGCCCATCAACAGCCCCGACACCCATCCTTTCACGCTTACCCGTTCCTCAACGGCCATGGTCATGCCCTCTCGTGATCCAACCCGATCAATCCCGTCAACGCTTCAACTGCGCCACCTGGCTCAACATGTTGTCGGCGGTCTGAATCGCCTTGGTGCCAATCTCGTAGGCCCGTTGCGTGGCGATCATGTCCACCATTTCAGTCACCATATTGACGTTCGACTGCTCCAACACATGCTGACGCAACGCACCCATACCGTCGCTGTCGGGCTTGGCCACCTGCGGCGTGCCGGACGAGGCGCTCTCGACGAACAGGTTGTTGCCGATGGCCGTCAATCCCGATGGATTCACAAAGCGGGCCAATTCAATCTGACCCTGACCGGCCACGAAACCGGGGGAGGTGTTGGTGGAGAAACCCACCGACCCGCCGCTTTCGATGGTGATTCCGGTATGCTTGGTGGGATCCACACCCACGGCGCCACCTTTCAAAGGATAGCCGTCAGCGGTGACGATGTTGCCATCCTTGTTGATCTCGAAGTGACCATCCCGGGTATAGGCCACATCGCCGTTGGGCATTTCGACCTGGAAGAATCCCTGACCGCTGATCATCATGTCCACGTTGAACGGGGCTTCGCTGGTGGGAACCGCGCTGCCCTGGCTGAACTCCTTGGCCACGGCCACCACCTTGACGCCATGTCCCAACTGGATGCCCACCGGAACCTGAGTGCCGGTATCCGAGGTTTCGCTGCCCGCCGGACGCATGTTGGCGTACAGAAGATCCTGGAAATGGGTCCGGGAGTGCTTGAATCCCGAGGTATTCACATTGGCTAGGTTGTTGGATATCACATCGATACTGCGCTCCTGGGCAGACATCCCGGTGGCCGCGGTCCACAATGCACGCATCATAGCATGGTTCTCCTTACACTCGTTCCTGTTGTATGACTAGATTCTATTGACTGCTCAGATGACCGATCTGATTGGCCTGTCCGTCGATGCCATCCAGGGTCTGGATGATCTTCAGATAGTTCTCGAAATTGCGGTTGGCCTCGATCATCTGGGTCATGCCACGCACGGTGTTGGTGTTGGAGGCTTCCAGGAATCCCTGCTTGAATCCGCCACGCGCACCGGTCAAGGCGGTTTCGCTGCCGGCGGGAGCGGCGATGAGATTGTGTCCCATTCGCTTCAAGCCTTCCTTGGGCAATCCCACCCGCATCAGTTGACCCAACTGACCCGCCGAACTGGCCACGGTGCCATCCTGACTGATTTCCACCCCCTGGGTGCCGATGGTCAACGGCGCTCCGCCGCTGCCCAGCACCGGGTAACCATCCTTGGTCACCATTTCGCCCCGCTCGTTGATCTGGAACGAACCGTCTCGGGTATAACGTCTGCCTTCCGGGGTTTCGATCACGAAATAACCCTCCCCATCAATGGCCACGTCCAATGGATTGCCGGTTCCTTTGAGCGCGCCCTGGGTGGTATCGGTCGTGGTACTCGGCGCCGCCGGATAGGACATGCTGTAAGCGCTTGACGCGGGGTTGATAAAGGGATATGGCAATTCCATCGGCCCCTTGTGACCCATGAAGGAATCACCAGGCAGGGGATGTTGCTCCAGGCCGGGTTTGGTCATATAGGATTCAAAGGTGATGTTGCCTTCCTTGAACCCGTTGGTGTTGACGTTGGCCAAATTGTTCGCCAGCACGTCGAGACGCATTTCGGTACGCAAGGCACCGTTTACCGCGGCATAAATTCCACTGTCCATGGATGATACGCTCCCAATGGTCAAACAACCCGATTCGATTCATACAGACATTTCACGCTTCGGATTCCATCAAGCAACAGGCATGCCACCCCATCCAATCCTGTTCATTCCAAAACATTTTCCGTGCGGCTTCGCAGGGTTAGAACCGGCATTCGCCTCCCTTTCCATCCGGATCCGGCGTCGGAACCGTGGCAGTTGCTGCCGAACGGCGGGCAAAGTTGACTCCTTGGCGGCCCCAAAGGTACGATAATGATCGAAAAACACAACTCAGCCTCAACCGCCATGACGGCTCTGGAAAACCTGATGGCCCGGCTGCGGGGACCCGAAGGCTGTCCCTGGGACCGGGCGCAAACCCCGCAGTCCCTGCTTCCCTATACCATCGAGGAGGCCTACGAGGTGGCGGAGGCGGTGGAAACCCGCCATACCGCCGCCTGGAAAGACGAACTGGGAGATTTGTTGTTTCACGTGGTGTTTCACAGCCGCATCGCCGAGGAGGAGGAAGCCTTCACCCTTTCCGACGTGATCACCGGCATCGTGGACAAGATGACCCGACGCCATCCCCACGTCTTCGCCCCGGACGGGGAGGCCCTGCAACAGCCGGATCAGGTGGTGAGTCAGTGGGAGGAGATCAAACGCCAGGAAAAATCCGCGGCCAAGGGACCGCCCTCCCTGTTCGACGATGTCAACAGCCGCCTTCCCGCCCTGTTGTGGGCCGCCAAGGTGCAACGCAAGATGTCCCAGGTGGGTTTCGACTGGGATGGCCCGGAAGGGGTGATGGAAAAGGTCCGGGAGGAACTGGAAGAACTGCGGATCGCCCCGACCCCGGACAACCGGGAAGAGGAGTTGGGGGATCTGCTGTTGACCATCGTCAATCTGGCGGGGCACTACCGCATCAACCCGGAGATGGCCCTGCGTCGGGCCACCCGCAAGGTTCAGGCCCGTTTTCGGCACATGGAACAACGGCTGCGGGAAAATGACCGTTCCCCCACCGACGCATCCCTGGACGAACTGGAAGCGTTGTGGCAGGAGAGCAAACAACAGGGGGAACCGGCTGCATGATACGGTCGCGAGTCGCACCCCACTCCCGGCGGGAAGCCGGAATTTTTTCTTGAGAAAAAGCGGAAGGATCAAAACAGTGCATAAACGTGTCTTGATGGTGGCCTTTCATTACCCTCCGGCCTTGGCGAGCGGCACACATCGGGCCTTGAGTTTCTCCCGGGATCTGCCCGAGTTCGGCTGGGAACCCATGATCCTGACCACCCACGCCATGGCCCACGAAAAACTTGACGCCGCCCAATTGGAAGACATTCCCCCGGATATTCTGGTGCAACGGGCCATGGCCCTGGACGCGGGACGCCATCTGGCGATCCGGGGTCGCTATTCCCGCCTGACCGCCTGGCCGGATCGCTGGGCCAGTTGGTATCCCGGCGCGGTGGCCTGGGGGTTGTATCTGATCCTGCGGCACCGTCCCCAGGTGATCTGGAGTACCTATCCCATCCCCACCACCCTGATGATCGCCCACACCCTGCACCGCCTCACCGGCCTACCCTGGGTGGCGGATCTGCGGGATCCCCTGGTGACAGGTCAATACCCGACCGATCCCCTGTTGCAAAAAACCTTCCGCAATCTGGAACGCAAAACCGTGCAACGCTGTACCCGGGTCGTGGTCAGCACGCCAGGCCTGAAACGGTTCCTGACCGCCCGCCACCCGGATCCCCCCCCGGAAAAATGGGTGATGCTGCCCAATGGCTTCGACGAAAAGACCTTTCGACGTTTCGATCATCTGGCCCGAACCCCTCCCAACCCCCACGGTCCCCTCACCCTGGTCCACGGAGGCACCCTGTATACCGGCAAGGAAGAACGCAATCCCGGCCCGTTGCTCAATGTGGTGGCCCTGCTGCGCAAGCAGGGGCGGATCGGCGCCCCGGAAGAAAACAGCCCGGAACGGATCGGCCTGCGCATCATCCTGCGGGCCACCAGCCACGACGAGATCATCAACGCCATGATCCGCAAACGCGCCTTGAGCGACATGGTCTCCACCGAACCCCCTTTGCCCTACCTGCAAGCCATTCAGGAGATGTTTCAGGCGGATGGGCTGCTGCTGTTCCAGGGGGAAAGCTTCAACCATCTGATTCCGGCCAAGCTGTTTGAATACCTGCGGGCCCACCGCCCCATCCTCGCCCTGACCGGCGAACACGGCGACTCGGCGCGGATTTTGCGTGAGGCGGGCTTGAATACCATCATTCCCCTGGAAGACGAAGCGATCATGCTCCCGGCCCTGATGCATTTTCTCGAACAATTGCGCGCCGGGGAGGCGGAACTGCCGGACAAGAATATCGTCTCCGGCTACTCCCGTCGCATCCAGGCCAAACGATTGGCCGAACTGTTCGATGCGCTCATCCAGTCCCCCGCCCAGAACTGAAACCCATAACCAATGATCGCCATCAATACGACAACAACACCATTCATCGCAACGCATTCAAGGATAACGCCCCATGTCTGACCTGGCCCGAGGGGATACCGAATATCTGGTCTTTTCCGCCAATCAAGGCCGGTACGGGGTTGCGCATCACGCGGTGGTGGCCATCATCGATGTGCCGGAACACACCGACATGCCCGGCATGCCCCCGGAAGTGCGGGGATTGATTGTCCATCAGGGGCGCAGCATCCCTTTGTTCGATCTGCGGGTCTGTTTCGGAGAGAAAACCCGCCTGCAAGAGACCCAGGAACTGGTGGCAAACATGATCCAACGCAAACAGGATCACATCAACTGGCTTTCGCAACTCAAGTTCGAGGTGTTCAGCAACAAGGCCATCACGGTGCAAACCAACCCGGAACTGTGCGCCTTCGGCCAGTGGTACAAAAATTTCAAAACCGACAATCTCAATCTCAACGCCCATATGCAGCATTTCGACGATCCCCACCGGCAGATCCATCGCATTGCCGAAGAAGCCTCGACCTTGATGGAGCAAGGACGCCTCGAAGAGGCCAAAAGCCTGATCCATCTGACCGAAAAAGGCACCTTGTTGCGACTGGTGGAACTGTTCGACGGGGTGGCCGAACAGGTCAAGCAATATCTGCTGGAATATACCGTCATTTTTGGGGTCGGGGAGACGCAATTCGCCCTGGCAACGGACAAGATCAACTTCTTTGGCCGCCTGGATCCCATCGAAAAACTCGCCCCGGACGAAATCAAAGGCAACAAATATGATTTCATTCATTCCATCGGGCACAGAAAAACCGAAAGCAAAGTGCCGGAAAAACCGGTCCTGCTCCTGGACATGGATCGTTTCGTGCGCCAATATCCTTTCCTGCGCGCCCACACGTAACCGACGACTACACACCAGGGCCAAGGAGAAACAAACACTCCCCGGCCCTGGTGGCATTCTCTTCGGTCTTCACGCCACGTTGTCGAGCTGTTCCGGCAACAGGTAACGCTTGGCATACTCCTGACCCACGCCGCTGTTTTGCAACAACGCGACCAGATCCGGATCGATGTGGCCATCCTTGACCATGAATGACATGATCTTCATCGCCTCGCTCAAGGTCTTGGCCTTCTTGTAGGGACGGTCACAGGCGGTCAACGCCTCGAAGACATCCGCCACCGCCAGGATGCGGGCCGGAATCGGAATCTGTGCGGCGGTCAACTGCCGGGGATAACCCTTGCCATTGAGGGTTTCGTGATGGGATCCGGCATATTCGGGCACCCGCTGCAAACCCTTGGGAAAAGGCAAACGGTTCAACATCTGATAGGTCTGGATCACATGGTCGGAGATCTTGAAACGATCTTCGGGGGTCAAGGTGCCGCGGGAGATGGCCAGATTGTAAATCTCGCCCCGATTGTACAACGCCTCGGGGACAGAAATCTTGAACTGCATGGGATTGTCCCCGAACGGATTGGCATCGCCACGGGGAATGACCTGCTCCGGACGGTCGGCCAGCAGACACTCTTCCACCGGCGGCGGCTGTCTGCCATGGGGTTGCCGCAACAACGCCTCTTCCTGGGAGATGCCGAGCCAGTCGTCGAAATGGCGCATCCAGCGTCGCTGGGCGATCTCCTTGAGGCGGGCCACCCGCTGATCGCTCATGAACTCGCCCCCCACGTTGCACTCCGCCACGAAGGCGAACTCCTCTTGCAGGGTCTGACGGGCAGAGGCCAACTCTTGATCCAGCCGCTCCACCGGGACGGTTCCCGCCGCCCGCTGTTGCCAGTAGTGAATCTCCGCATCCCGCCACAACACCTCGAAGCGGGTACGCACCTCGTGAATGCGGTTGTAGACCGTCTCCAGCTTGGTGGCCTTGTCCACCACCGCCTCGGGAGTGGTCACTTTGCCGCAGTCGTGCAGCAAGGCGCTGAAACGAAACTCCCGCCACTCCTCCTCGTCGGCGAAACGGAAATGGGCAAACGGGCCTTCGTTCTGGTCGCAGACCGCCTGTCCCAGCATCTGGGCCAGCACGTTGACCCGGGCGTTGTGGCCCCCGGTATAGGGGGATTTGGCATCCACGGCAACCGAGATGACCTCCACAAAAGAGTCCATCAACTTGCGTTGCGACGAAATGAGCTGCTGATTGGAAAGGGCGATGGCCGCCTGGGAAGCCAACGCCTCGACAAAGGATTGGCTCTCTTTGGAGAACGCCACCACTTCGTCCACACCCGGGGTCCGGGCATTCATCAGTTGCAGCACCCCGACCACCTCCTCCCCACGGGGCAACAGCGGCACCATGAGCAGGGTACGCGACTCGTAACCCACCGCCTTGTCGAAACGACGGATGGTGGCAAACTGGGGATCGGTTTCCGCGACGACATCCGCCACGTTGATGGTGATCCGTTGGTGGGCCACCCGGGTCACGATGTGGTCCAGATTGGGTTGCCCATCCTTGACCATCGACAGACCGGGAAACACAATCGGACGACCGCTTTCGCCCCCAAGGAACATGTTCAGGCTTTTGACCCGAATGATCTTGATGATCAACCGATTGTCCGGCGTGCGGGCATAGAGCATGCCCCAGTCCGCCCCGGAGATTTCCATGGCTCCCGTCAGGATCAGATCCAACAGATGATCCTCGTTGCGCTCGTTGGAAAGCCCAATCCCCACCTGAACCAGTTGTTCAAGCTTGGCCCGTTCCCAACTCAACTCCCGGGTCCGTTCCTGAACCTTCAGATCCAGCATGTCGGCGTGTTGGGTCAAAGTCTGATGGGCTTTTTCCAGCTCCGATTGCTGTTGCTGGATCTGGTCATGGGCCAGCTTGATGCGCTCTTCGTTGCGGTCGCTGTGACGGGTCAGGCGTTGCAACGACTTCAACAGCTTGCGATAAGCCTTGACCTGAGACTCAAACGCCTCCCGTTCCACCGACTCCCCGGCCCCGGCCAACACCCGCTCCGCCTGTTGCAGCGCGAGACTCTCTTCCAAAAAAGCATCAAACGGTTGCGTCATGACCAATCCCGATCAAAAGCAAAAATTATTCCTTGGGAATCATCACAAACGTGGCATGTTCCAGATCCTCGGAAAACTCTTCGCCCAACTCCTCCATGTTGGAATCGTCGGGGGCGAAAAACCAGCCGATGGTGACAGTATTGCCCGCCTCGGCGGCCTCGTCGAGCATCTCGAACAGACCCATGACAATCTTGGCCGTGGTACTGTTGAAATAGATCAGGTCGAAATTGAACTGGATGGTAGCCCCCTGGGCGCCACTCAGATACTCCTTCAACTGACCGATCAACGGCCCAAAGAACTTGTTGACATCCTCCGGATAAGACTCGCCGACAATGCTGAACGTCCCGGCGGCAAAGTCAAAATCGATTCCGGGGGAACGCTTGGTGGGTTCAATCTTGATATTTTCCATAGACAGCTCCAATCGTATTATAGGTGGGCTTTCAAGACAAAATAGGAGAGTTCCTGATCGATCTCCAGGAAATCAAATTCAAATCCCCGGGAGGCCATCCGGGCGATATCCACAAAACCGACCCCGGCCCCCTTGCTGCCTTCCGGAACCTGACCTTTCAGGATCTCTTTGTGCATGGCCTTGAGTCCCATCCGGTCCAGACCCCGGATGTGATCGAGTCCCTGACGCAACCGTTCCACATCCCGACGCTTGATGGCATTGGCGCTCAACACATAGTGTCCTTCCGCGCCCCGACCCACCGCCAGCATGCCATGGCGCAGATCCACCGGACGCTCATCCACACACCCTTCCTGGTTTTCGGCAGAGTAGCGGATGATGTTTTGCACCTGCTCGACAAACAGGCTGAACAGACCACGGGCCACCGGACGTTCGGTGTTGTCCAGCTCCAGCTTGTCCATCACCGTATCGCCGATGGCGGACAGCACCTTTTCCGTCACATAACCACAATAATAAAACAGCACACCACCCCGAATCATTTCCTGACGCAGCAGCAGGATTTCCCTGGATTCCATTGTCACGCCTCGCCCCTGATCGCATCCGTTTCACACCCCATGGGATCCATACGCAACCGGAACCCCACCACCGACACATCGTCACGTCGCGACTCTTCGCCTTGATGTTCCAGGAGATGTTTACGAATCATCGCTTTTTGTTCTTCCATGGCTTTTTCGCCAATCCGACCCAGCAATTCCAGCAAACGCACCTTGCCAAAACCTCGACGCACTGCGCTGCCCACCTGATCGATCAACCCATCGGAACTCATATAATAACGCATACCCGGAGTCACCTCCACATCCACCTGGGCGAACTCCTGGGCAAACGGCACCCGACGATAACCAATGCCCTTCTTGTCCCCCTTCACCTCGAAAGGCGCGCCGCCCACCGGACAGACAAACAGGGAAAACCGGGCACCGGCATACTGCAAACGGGTCTGACCTCGGGTCAGGTAACACAGCCCCAGCTCCATACCATCATCCGACTCGCCCAAAGCGGTATCCTGTTTCAAGGTGATCTGCACCAACTGGTGGGTTCGGGACAACAGTCGACCCAATTCACCGGGGGGAATCTCGCTGCACGCCCGATCAAAGGCACCGGTGACGATCAGGGTCATGAAGGCTCCGGGAACGCCATGGCCGGTGCAATCCCCCAGGGCGAACAGCACGCCGTCGCCCCAAGGGCGGCACCAGTAGATGTCCCCCCCTACCATGTCCCGGGGATCCCAGAAAATGAAATGATCCTCGAAGATCCGGATCAGAATCTCCGGATTGGGCAGAATCGAACGCTGAATGTTGCTGGCGTAAAGAATGCTCTCCTCGATCACCCCGAAGGCTTCAGCCAGACTGTCCCGGGTTTTTTCCAGCTCCGCATGGGTGATGCGCAACTCGCCGAAAGCCCGATCCACCTCTTCCTTGGCCTGACGCAAAATCTCGGCGCGCTTGCGGGTCTCCTTGAAATGCTGACGCATCACCAGCAGATTGCGCAACCGGGTGACGAACTCCACATTATCGATGGGCTTGTTGAGAAAGTCGGTGGCCCCTTCCTGCAACGCCATGTAACGCACGGTCTGGGCATCCGAACCCGTCACCATGACAATGGGAATCTCCCCCCGATCCGGCAGGGCGCGGAAGGCTTCGATGAAACCCAACCCATTCATCACCGGCATGATGTAATCGACAATCACCAGATCCGCCTCCTCCCCGGCGCACCACGCCAACGCCTGGAGAGGATCGGTGAAAGGGATCGGTTCACAGCCGTCCACGGTCTGAATCAGACGCGCCAGCAGGGTCAGGACACTGCGGCTATCGTCGATCACCACGATACGGAAAATTTCATCACTCATGTCCGCTTCAGCCGCATCGTTTCAGCACCTCCCCGGCGATCCGGTCGAGGGGAAAAACCGCCTGGGCCGCGCCACGACTGATCGCCTCTTTGGGCATGCCGAACACCACGCAGGTGGACTCATCCTCGGCGATGGTGAAGGCGCCGGACTGACGCATCTCCAACATGCCCTGGGCGCCGTCATCCCCCATGCCGGTCAGGATCACCCCCACCGCATTGGCGCCGGCCACCCGCGCCGCCGAACGGAACAAAACATCCACCGACGGACGATGACGGGAGACCAAAGGCCCTTCCCGCACCTCGACCCGATAGCGGGCACCGCTGCGATGCAGCAACATATGCTCATTGCCCGGAGCGATCAGCACCCGACCATTCATCACCCAATCCCCGTCTTCGGCCTCCTTGACCTCCACGCGGCACAACGAATCCAAACGCCTGGCGAAACTGGCGGTGAACGACTCCGGCATATGCTGCACCACCACCACACCCGGCGCGTCGGCGGGCAGATCCTCCAGCACCACCCGCAACGCCTCGGTTCCACCCGTCGAAGCCCCGATGCAGATGATTTTCTCGGTATTGGCCCGCACCGGACGTTCCGATGGAGGAGGCAGCATCACATCGGCGCTCAACTTGGGCTGCACCTGATAGGACGGACGCACCCGACGGGGCAAAACCTTGGCCACCGCCGCCGCCTTCACCGCCTCGCAGATGCGCACCCGATAATCCAGCAGATATTGACGGGAGCCGAGTTTGGGTTTGAGGATCGCCTCGATGGCGCCGGCGTCCAGGGCGTCCATCAGGGCCTGGGAGCCTTCCGAGACCAGCGAGGAACACATCACCACCGGCAAGGGACGCTGGGCCATCAACTTGCGCAAAAACGCGATGCCATCCATGCGGGGCATTTCGATGTCCAGGGTGATGACATCCGGGACTTCATTCTGAATGATCGCCGCCGCCGCGTAAGGATCCGCCGCCGCCCCCATGACCACGATATCCGGATCCGAATTGAGAATCTCGGTCAAAGTCACCCGCACACTGGCCGAATCATCGACGATCAGTACCCGAATCTTTTTGCCAGCCGGTCTCGACTCCATCACATCAACCCGTCCAGATAGGCGAATTCATCATGGGTGAAAAGCCGTTCCATGTCGAAAATGATCACGAAACCGTTACGCCAGCGACCAATGGCGCGGATGTACTCGGATTTCCAGGCCACTCCGACATCCGGGGCGGATTCCAGGTCCACGGTGACCAGTTCCGCCACGTCAAACACCCGGTCGCACTGCAAGCCCAGCATGATGCGCCGCTCCCGGACCAGAAATTCCAGCACCAGAATGCGACTGGCCTGGGTGGCCTGTCCCTGCGGGAATCCCAGCTTGCGCCGCAAATCGATCACCGGAACCGTCAATCCCCGCACATCGATGATCCCCAACAAATAAGGCGGGGCATGGGGCAGACGGGCAATGGGCTGACAATCGAGAATCTCCCGCACCAACGTCACGCTCACCGCGAACACATCCTGATCGATGCCCAAGGTGACATAACTGTGCGTCGGGACATCCTGGCCAGCGGCTTTCATGGGCCTTTCCCCACGGGGAGAACCCGGTGGTCGGACTCAGTATTTCTGGAAATGTTCATCGTCATCGTCGAGATCCAACGTATACCCCTTGGATTTGCCACCCCCCGATGACAACAATTTACGCCCACTCTCCTTGCCCGCGCCTCTCCGACCACTCGTGCGCCCCGGAGCGGGCAAGGCCCTTTCGGGTCGATGCATCCAACCTGTCGGGATCGCGGCGGGAACCCGGCTGCTATCGTCCAAATGAAAATAGGAGATGGTGTGTTGCAACTGTTCCGCCTGCCCGGTCAACTCCTCCGAGGTGGTGGACATCTGTTCGGCGGCGGCGGCATTCATCTGGATCACCTTGTCCAACTGCTGAATGGCGCTGTTGATCTGGGAGGCTCCGATATCCTGCTCGCGACAGGCCGAGGAGATCTCCTCCACCAACGCGGCGGTTTTCTTGATGTCCGGCACCAGACGGGTGAGCATGTCGCCGGCGGCCTGAGCCACCTTGAGGGTGTTGGTGGACAAGGCACCGATTTCGGCGGCGGCGGTCTGGCTGCGTTCGGCCAGTTTGCGCACCTCGCTGGCCACCACCGCGAAGCCCTTGCCGTGTTCTCCGGCGCGGGCCGCCTCCACGGCGGCGTTGAGGGCCAACAGATCGGTCTGACGGGCAATCTCTTGCACGATGGTGATCTTTTCGGCAATGGTCTGCATGGCCGACACCGCCTTGGCGACCGCCTCACCGCTCTGCTGGGCGCTTTCGGAGGCCTTGGCGGCGATACGCTCGGTCTGACCGGCGTTTTCGGCGTTCTGTTTGATGTTGGAGGCCATCTGTTCCATGGACGAGGAAGCCTCCTCCGCCGAAGCCGCCTGTTCGCTGGCCCCCTGGCTCAACTGCTCGGAACTGGCCGCCAACTGCTGGCTGCCCATGGAGACCGCGCTGGAAGCGGTGAAAGCGTCGGTGACCACGGTGCGCAACCGCTCCACCATGGTTTCCAGGGCGATGCCCAACACATCCTGCTCGGACAAACGGCTGGGCTTGACGGTCAGGTTGCCCTTGGCAATCTCGTCGGCCAGACCGGCGGTCACCTTGAGATTGGCCGACATGAGGTTGAGGGCGGTCACCAGATCCCGCATTTCGTCGTTGGTGGTGGCGGCGATATTGCTGGACAGATCCCCTTTGGCCACGGCGTTGGCCAGATCCACAGCCCGACGCAGATTGGTACTGATGGTCGAAGAGATCCAGGAACCCACCAAAATGGAGATGATCAGCGCGACAATCAGCAGCATAATCATGACCACACGGGCACTTTGATAGCTCTCCTCCGCATCCATCTCCACGGTTTTGCCATCTTCCCGCACCTGAGCGATCAACTCGTTCAAGCTGTTTTCCGCCGCCACCCGAGACGTTTGGCCCTCACCACTGAGCAACATAAAGGCTTTGATGTCGCTGTTGATGGCACCAATGATACGCACCTGCTCGGCAATCTGATCAAACTTGCGGTAATTGTCCGCCATGCTGTCATACAAATGGGACTGGTCTCCCTTGAGCAACACACGCAATTCGGGGAGATGTTGCCGGATCTCCTCACGCCACCCATCGACATCCCGCACCTGTTTGGCGATATCCTGTTCGCTGTCAAGCAGAATGATATTTTTCTCCGCCCGATGAATCATCAACACATTGGCAAGAATACGACTGGCCAGAACCAACTCCTGACCGGAGGATGCGCTTTTGGGATCTGCTTTCAAGGAAAGAATCGCATTCAGGGAGGCGACCACCGCATCCGCCGCCTTGCGTCCCTCACCCATCGACATGTTGCGGGCCTTGTTGTTGCTGTTCTGCAGGCTCATTTTCCGCACCTGCTCGGACACCTCGATATATTTTTTCCAGGTTGTCACGAACATATCCAGCTTGGGACGGGTTTTTTCGTTCAACAGCGGGGGAAGCTTGTGAATGTATTCCTCGATCTCCAGATTGATTTTCTTCATCTGTTCGACGAAATCGGCCTTGGACTCGTCCGTGGGGGCAATGATGATATCCCGTTCCCGTCGGGAGTATTGAGAAGAGCGCAACAGCAATTGGTTGACATGGGATCGGGCCACGGATTGCACGCTGACCAGTTCATGGGTCGCATGATTGAGATTGCCAAGACGCCACAGCCCCACCCCGGCAATGGCGGCCGCCATCAGAATCAATACCAGAAACGCCATAGCCAATTTGAACTTGATCAGAACACGCATCAGGTTACCCTCATCCTCGTTCGTTTTAACGTTGCATCCTTCGTCGGATCAATCCGAGGCGAAGACCCGCTCCAAATCCAGAACCATCACAAACCGACCCTGACGCCGCCCTACGGCGCGAATGAACTCCGATCGACAACGCATGCCGATACGCGGGATCTCCTCGGACATCACCAACTCGAACTCCGCGACCTCATGCACCTTGTCGGCCCGCAAGGCCACCAGAGTCTCTTCTCCGTCGATCTCTTGCTCAATGACCACAAAGCGGCTGTCCGGAGTGGTGATGGCACCGGTCAGACCGATTTTCATGCCCAGATCCATCAAGGGCACAACCCGACCCCGCACATTGATCAGGCCGTTGACAAACGGACGGGCCGTGGGCACTCCGGTGACCGGCAACAGATCGAGAATATCGCACACCACATGCACCGGAATGGCGAACAGATCCCCGGCCACCCCGATGATCAAGCTTTTGAGACTATCGGACGAGGGTTTCATGACCCACTCTCCTACCCGACGGATGCAACGCCTCGCGCAAGCGCTCCTCCCGGTGCTGTCCGAACTCGATCAGGTGATCGATCTCCAGAATCAAGGCCACCCGACCATCCCCCAGGATGGTGGCTCCGGAAAAGGATTTCACGTCGGCATGGACGCGACTCAACGATTTGATCACGGTCTGATGGTCCCCCAGAATCTGATCCACCACCAAACCGACCCGCCGCTTGCCCACCACCACGATCACCACCTTTTCATGGGGAGGGGGTTCCCCCATCACCGCGAACAGGTCCCGCAAGTGCAGAAAAGGCACCAGCTCATCGCGAATAAAGAGAAAATTGTTTCCATCCCCCCCGGCATGCTCCACCATGGCATCCGCCAGTTCCACGATGGCGTCCACATTGGACAAGGGTACGATATAGCGCTCCTCCCCCACCTTGAGCAGCAGGCCATCGATGATGGCCAGGGTCAACGGCAGACGCAACACCACGCGGCATCCCTCGCCGGACTGGCTGAACACTTCCACACTGCCACGCAGGGCGTCGATGCTTTTTTTCACCACATCCATGCCCACGCCGCGACCGGAGATCCCGGTCACCGCCTGAGCCGTGGAAAAACCGGGATGAAAAATCAACTGGGCCAGATCCCCATCGGAGATGTCGCTGCCGGGAGCCAGCAGACCACGCTCCTCGGCCTTGGCCCGAATGCGGTTCAGGTTCAACCCTTTGCCATCGTCATCCACGGTGATCAGCACCTGTCCACCCACATGGGTGGCGGTCAGAAGCAGGGTGCCCTCTGGGGATTTTCCCGCGGCCAGCCGCGCTTCGGAAGACTCGATGCCGTGATCCATGGCGTTGCGGATCAGATGCACCAGGGGATCGTTCAGGCTTTCGACCATAGTTTTGTCGAGTTCCGTCTCCTCCCCCCGGGTATCCAGACGTACCTGTTTTCCCAGTTCCCGGGAGAGATCCCGCACCACTCGGCGAAACCGGCTGAACAACGAGCCGATGGGCACCATGCGAATGCCCTTGGTGGTCTCGCGCAACTCCGAGACCAGGCGCCCCATCTCCTCCACCACGGCCCGCAACGAAACAACCGACAACTCCTCGGTACTGGAATGGGCGATCTGTTTGAGACGGGATTGCACGATCACCAGTTCGCCCACCTGATTCATCAAGCCGTTGATGCGGTCGGAGTTGACCTTGACCACACTTTCGATAGTCGGCTTGCCAGCGGGGGAGGAGACGGCTGGAACGGGTTGCACCGGCAGGGACGCGGCAGGCCGGGAATCCACCATCGAAGAATCCACCGACTGGACCACCGGCTCAACGGACCCCATTTCCGGCTTCGGAGGGGCCGGATCCGGCGTGGCCGACAAGGGTTCGATGTGGAGCCGGGTTTCGTTGCGGATGAACAAAAAGACATCCTCGATGGCCTCCACCGGTTGGCCGGTGACGAGTTCAAGCTCCCAGCGCAGGTAACACCGATCCGGATCCAAGGCATCCAGACCCGGCACATCCGAAGCGTCGCAACGGACCTTGCCGGTGCCCATCTCCAGCATTTCACGAATCATCGTGACCGGATTGGACCCCAGAACAAAAGCGTTCTCCGGCAGGATGAACCGGATGCGATACCCGTTGGAGAGCACGGGTGGCGGCGGAGGTTTGGGAGCGGCGGCCCTGGGCTCAGGGGGGGGAACCCGTCTGGGCGCCGCATCTCCCTGGCCACGCACCACCCGGTCGAGATGGGCCAGAATGGCATCACCCGCTCCGGCGGACACCTGACCCGGGGCGTCGATCAGCAAACGCATGTAGTCCCTGGCTTCCAGGGTGACGCCCACCAGGGCGGGAGTGACAGGCACCTCCCCATTGCGCACCCGGTCGAAGACCGTTTCCACATGATGGGTGAATTTGGCCAACGCCTCGAAACCGAACATCGCCCCGGAACCCTTGATGGTGTGCAAGGCGCGGAAAGCCGAGGCAATGGTCTCCTTGTCTTCCGGAGCGGTTTCCAGGTCCAGCAGGGCGGTTTCGAGCTGAATGAACAGCTCGTCGGCCTCCTGGCGAAAAATGTCGGAGGGATCGCCGGAGAGAATGTTCATTCCAACAACCGCCGGGTCACCTTGAGGAGCACTTCGGGAGCGAAAGGCTTGGTGAGCCAACCCGTAGCGCCGGCCTCTTTGGCCCGAGCGCGCAACGCCTCATCGCTTTCGGTGGTGACGAACAGGATCGGAACCCCTTTGTATTCGGATAGCTGACGCAGGGCGTCGATGAACTCCAGCCCTCCCATGCGGGGCATGTTGAGATCGGTGATCACCAGATCCACGGTGGTGTTTCTGGCTTTTTCCAGGCCGTCGAGACCGTCCACCGCCTCGATGATCCGATATCCCCGCACCGCCAGCGTCAGCTTGATGGTCTGACGCATGCTGGGGGAGTCATCGACACACAGAATCATTTTGGTCATCAGACGTTCCACAACTCCTCAAATTCGTGTTCCAGGCCAGCCAGTCGGATCTGCTCGGCCATAACGCCCATCCCGGGGAGAACCACCCTCAAGGCCAACTCGTCACCACCGGTAGAACGCCGGGCGGCGATGATCATCTGAACCATGGACAGGTCGGTCTGCACCACATCGGAACAGTCCAGCACCACCGGCACGCCTTGATTCAGCAGGCCCAGCACAGCCTCGCGCACAGCGGCAACTTCACGGATGGTCGCGCGCGCGGGCAATCGCAGCACGCCATCCGTACCCTGCGATGCGTCCATCATGGACGATTCATTGCCCAAATCCATATTTTTTCCATTCCATGGGAGCAAAACCTGCGGAAAAATGATCCTAATGATTGATATTTCAGCATGGATCCATTATCCTCTCAACCGTTCCATTTTTCAACGAGGAAAATCAGGTTTTCTGCAGGTTCTGCACGCTTTGGTCGCAGTTGAACGTTTCACCCGCCTGATGTCCCAACCTTTCACCAAGGAGTCCCATTCGCCATGTCCATCACCCTCACCCCCAGTGCCGCCAACAAATTGAGCGCACTGCTGCAAGAAGAGAACAACCCGCAAACCAAGCTGCGCATCTTCGTTTCCGGGGGAGGCTGTTCCGGTTTCAAGTATGGCTTCACCTTCGATGACACCCAGGAAGAGGCCGATCTTCTGGTCGAATCCCATGGCGCCAAGGTGCTGGTGGATCCCACTTCCCTCAACTATCTGGCCGGTGCGGAAGTCGATTACGTGGAAGACCTTTCCGGCGCCCAGTTTGTCATCCGCAACCCCAATGCCGCCAGTTCCTGCGGTTGTGGTCAGTCCTTCACCCCCAACTCCATGGGCGGATGTTCCAACGCCTGATTCCGGACCAATAAAGGCGCGGATGAAAAAAATCCTGGCATTTGCCAAAAAATGGCATTTGCCGGTTGCATCCGCGCCCTACGGATCCCATATAATCTTCCATCAAAATCCGGTTTTGTTTCAAAAGAAACCCAATTCACTCAAACCGATCCATTTTCCCGGTGGACAGGGATGAACCATGGCCGACGACCAACCCAAAAACGACGATCCCAGCTTCCCCTCGGCGTCCACGGTGGACGCCGCGCAACCGCCACTGGAAGAGATGATCGACGACAAACCTGACGACAAATCCGATTCCGCCCCACCGGCGCGGGTGGAGGATCTGTTGCCTTCGGAACTGGTGATCTATCCCTTGGGGGGGCGCCCGTTTTTTCCCGGCATGCTCACCCCCATTCAGGTGGAAGGCTCCCCCTACTACGACACCATCAAATACGCCCTGCACTCTCCGGGCAAAATGTTCGGCATCGTCTTGAGCCATGCCGAAGATGGAGACGAGGTGTTCGAGTCCAGCAAGTTGTACCGCTTCGGGGCCGTGGCCCGCATCATGGAGGCGGCCATCAACGAAGAGGACAAACAAATCAAGCTCCTGGCCGAAGGCATCTCCCGCTTTGAAATCCTGGAGATCGTCCAGCCCGGTCCGCCGATCATCGCCCGGGTGGTCCATCACGACAAGCTCTCCCTCAATCTGGACCTGGATGCCCTCAAGCCCTACACCATGGCGGTGATCAGCGCCTTGAAGGAGATCCTGAAATTCGACTCCCTGTATCAGGAACAGGTCAAAATGTTCCTGTCGCGCCACAACTTCGGGGAGCCGGATCGTCTGGCGGACTTCGTGGCCTCCATGACCAGTTCCAAACGCGAAGAGCTGCAAGAGGTCTTGGAGACCCTCAACATCCGGGAACGGCTGGAAAAAGTGCTGGCTCTGCTGAAAAAAGAGCTGGAAATGGTCAAGTTGCAAGACAAGATCTCCCGGCAGGTGGAAGAGGGCATCTCGAAGAATCAACGCCAGTTCTTTCTACGGGAGCAGCTCAAGGAGATTCAAAAAGAGCTGGGCATCACCAAGGACGATCGCACCGCCGACATGGAGCGGTTCCGGGAGCGTCTGCAAAAATTGACCCTGGCGGACGAACCCAAAAAACGCATCGAAGAGGAGTTGGACAAACTCTCCATCCTGGAGACCGGATCTTCGGAATACGGGGTCACCCGCAACTATGTGGACTGGTTGACCAGCCTCCCCTGGGGGGTCCACACCAAGGACAAACTGGATATCAGCCGCGCCCGTCAGGTGCTCAACAAGGATCACGACGCCCTCAACGACGTGAAAGAACGCATCCTGGAATTCCTGGCCGTGGGCAAACTCAAAGGAGAGATCGGGGGATCGATCATCCTGCTGGTGGGTCCGCCGGGCGTGGGAAAAACCTCCATCGGTCGTTCCGTGGCCCGGGCCGTGGGTCGAAAATTCTTTCGGTTTTCCGTGGGGGGCATGCGGGACGAAGCCGAAATCAAAGGCCATCGCCGCACCTATGTGGGCGCCATGCCCGGCAAGATGATCCAGGCCTTGCGGCGCACCGAGTCGGCCAATCCCATCATCATGCTCGACGAGGTGGACAAGATCGGCGCCAGCTATCACGGCGATCCGGCCTCGGCCCTGCTGGAGGTGCTGGACCCGGAACAAAACAACGAATTCCTCGATCACTACCTGGACGTGCGTTTCGATCTGTCCAAGATTCTGTTCATCTGCACCGCCAACCAGTTGGATACCATCCCCCAGCCCCTGCTGGACCGCATGGAGATCATCCGCCTGTCGGGCTACATCACCGAAGAAAAAATCAAGATCGCCCGCAACCACCTGATTCCCAAGCAGTACGAAAAAAACGGCATGCAATACTCCCAGTTGCGCATCAGCAACGATGCCGTGCGGGTGATCGTGGACGGTTATGCCCGTGAGGCGGGGGTGCGCCGTCTGGAACAAAAAATCGCCGCCATCGTCCGCAAGGCCGCGGTGAAAATCCTGGAAGAAAACGCCACCATCCCGATCCGGGTGGGCAAGGATCAGGTGGAAACCTTCCTCGGCAAACCGGGATTCCGGGACGAACAGCCCTTCCACGGCATCGGCGTGGTGACGGGACTGGCCTGGACCGCCATGGGGGGTGCCACCCTGGACGTGGAAGCCATCAACCCCGGCGGCGAAAAACCCGGCCTTACCCTGACCGGCGCCCTGGGAGACGTGATGAAAGAGTCGGCCCACATCGCCTTGAGCTATATCTCGTCCAACTGTGTCAGCCTGGGGGGCAATCCCAAACTGCTCACCCACCACCCGGTCCATCTGCACGTTCCCGAAGGGGCCACCCCCAAGGATGGTCCTTCGGCGGGCATCACCATGGCCACCGCCATGTTGTCGTTGGCCAAGAACCAACCCATCAACCGCCGTCTGGCCATGACCGGAGAAATCACCCTCACCGGTCAGGTGCTGGCCGTGGGCGGCATCCGCGAAAAGGTGATCGCCGCCCGGCGTGTGGGCATCCGGGAATTGATCATGCCGGAAGCCTGCCGGAAAAGCTACGAAGAGGTGCCGGACCACATCCGTGAAGGATTCACGGTCCACTTCGTGCAAAAATATCCCCAGGTGGCCAAACTGGTGTTCGATCCGTGACCGCGCCGCGCACCGGATCCCCGACCTCTTTCACAAAAATGCTACCCTGCGATCCTTGCGACACAAGGAGCGCGGCAACCCCTGCTTTCAGGCCATCCTTGCCATGAGCACTGAAATCCGCCAGCTTATCGAGGAGTCCATCGCGGTCAAACAGGCCGTGCTGAACGATCCCCACATTCTGGCCCAAATCGAGACCCTGGCCGAAAAATGTCTGCATTCCCTGCGCTCCGGGGGCAAGATTCTGTTCGCGGGCAATGGCGGCAGCTTCGCCGACGCCCAGCATCTGTCCGCCGAACTGACCGCCCGTTTCCAGATCGACCGGGCGCCCCTGCCCTCCCTGGCTCTGGGGGCCAACAATTCCGCCATCAGCGCCATCGGCAACGATTACGGTTACGAACAGGTCTTCGCCCGGGAACTGCACGCCATCGCCCGCCCGGAAGACCTGTTCATCCCCATCACCACCAGCGGCAACAGCCCCAACATTCTGGCCGCCATCGAAGCGGGTCAACGCCTGGGCATCACCATGGTGGGACTCACCGGACAGGAGGGAGGCCGAATGAAATCCCTGTGCGACTGCATCTGCATCCCGTCCAAGGTGACGGCCCGCATCCAGGAGTGTCACATTCTGGTGGGACATATCCTGTGCGGATTAATCGAATCCCGTTATTTCGCCCCGGACAACGCCGACTGAAAAACCGACAGATTCCACCGGTCTTTAAGAACTCCCCAAACACACCCGGCCAATGCAAACAGTGACGCCCGCCCCTGGATTGTGCTATTCTTGCTCGATTCTATCGCAACGCCCAATATCACCTGGAGCACCCAAAAACCATGGATGAAAACATACAAAAAAACTTCGACGCGATTTGGGAGAAATTGGTTCTCCTAAGGGGGCATCTTTAACTACGATCACGGCAAGAAACGCCTGGAAGAGCTGGTCTCCTTTTCCGAGGATCCCGCCCTTTGGAACCAGCCCGCCCGTGCCAAAGAGGTGATGCGGGAAAAAAGCCTTTTGGAAAAGACCATCGGCGAATGGGACCATCTGGAGCGGGAGCTGAAAGACGCCAAAGAGCTGCACGCCATGGCCCTGGAAGAGCAGGAGACCGAACTGCTGTCCGATGTGGCCAAACAATCCGTGGCCATGCTGGAACGGGTCGAGGCGCTGGAACTGGCGCGCATGCTGTCGGGAGAGGCGGACATCAACAACGCCTTTCTGGAGATCCATCCCGGCGCCGGAGGCACCGAGTCCCAGGACTGGGCGGAAATGCTGTTGCGCATGTATCTGCGCTGGTGCGAGTCCCACGGCCTGAAAGTGGAGATGAACGACTACCAGCCCGGCGACGAGGCCGGATGCAAATCCGTCTCCTTGCGGGTCGAAGGGGAGTTCGCCTATGGCCGTCTGAAAACCGAAAGTGGGGTGCATCGACTGGTGCGCATCAGTCCGTTCGACGCCTCGGCGCGGCGGCATACGTCGTTTTCGTCGGTCTATGTCTACCCGGAGATCGACGACAGCATCCAGGTGGAGATCGAAGACAAGGATCTGCGCATCGACACCTTCCGGGCCTCCGGGGCCGGGGGTCAGCACGTCAACAAGACCAGCTCGGCCATCCGCATCACCCACTTTCCCACCGGGATCGTGGTGCAGTGCCAGAATGGCCGCTCCCAGCACCGCAACAAAGACGAAGCCTTCAGCATGCTCAAGGCCCGTCTGTATCAACTCGAACTCGACAAACGGGCCGAAGAGGCCAAACAGGTCAACGACTCCAAAAGCGAAATCGGCTGGGGTCGCCAGATCCGCTCCTATGTCCTCCACCCCTATCGCATGGTGAAAGACCTGCGCACCGGCGTGGAAAAAGGCGCGGCGGACGCGGTCCTCGATGGCGACCTGGACGACTTCATCAAGGCCGCCCTCTCCCAGAGGATCGGCGAAGGACAATGACGCCAAGCCGCCAAGCTCCGGGATGCCCGGGGCTTGGCGGCTTTCAGAACGTCTGCCACGACGGCAATCAACGCCCCTTCCAGCCAGTACCAATCCAACAGCGCTTCGACTCCGGAAGCATGCTTGTGATGAATAATTCACAGGCATCCACTCTTTTCGGAACGCTCATCCATTAAAATCCGGTAGAAATCTCTTCAATCCCAAAGAAATATGCAACAATCCTGCAAAACGGATGTCTAATAAAGATCGCTTTCAACTTTGAAAGACTGTACGCCTGTCTTGACGGTTAAAGCGAGCCAAAAGGGAGTGACGGCGACGACAACCGATAAACAGGAGAAACCGAATGAAAGTATGGTGGATGGGTGCAGGCTCCCTGCTGGCCGCATTGAGTATCGTGGCACCGGCGCAAGCCAGTAATGGCTATTATGCTTACGGGTTCGGAACCATCAGCAAAGGGATGGGTGGGGCCGGCGTGGCCATGCCCACCGACACCATGGGAACCGCCGTCAATCCGGCGTTGATGGCGCATGTGGGCCATCGGGTGGATCTTGGGGTCTCCTGGTTCAAACCGGATCGGGGTTTCACCGCCGACACCCCGTCCGCCACTCCTCCCGGGGTTCCCTTCATTCCCACCGGCACATTTGAAAAGACGGATGATTTTTTCTTGATTCCCCATATCGGCTGGAATCGGCCCCTGGATTCCACCAGCACCATCGGCTTGAGCATCGGCGGCAACGGGGGCATGAACACCGAATACGATCTGGCGGTTTTCGGCAACTTCGCACCTCCGGGCATGACCACCGCGCCAACCAGCATCGACATGGCGCAACTGTTTGTGGGCCTCAACTACGCCAAGAAACTCAACCAGGAACACACCATCGGCATTGCGCCCATTCTGGCCGGACAACGCATCAAGGTCGAAGGGTTGCAGCCTTTCATGGGATTGTCCGCCACGCCGAATGCCGTGACCAACAATGGCTATGATTATTCGTATGGCGGAGGGCTGAAAGTGGGCTGGTATTGGCAGCCGAGCGATCAACTGGCCATCGGCTCTTCGTATCAGAGCCGCCTGTACATGACCCGATTCGATCACTATGCCGGATTGTTCGCCGAACAAGGAGATTTCGATATTCCCCCGACGTTCCAGATCGGCTTGGCCTACAAACCCACTCCCGCCTGGACCGCCCTGCTGGATATGCAGAAACTGTTCTTCAGCGACATCCGTTCCGTCGGCAACTCCAATAATTTGTTGTTGACTCCCGGCAGCATCTCTTTGGGAACCGACAATGGCCTGGGCTTCGGCTGGCGGGACATGACCATCTACAAAACCGGCGTGCAGTGGAAGGCGAATGACGATTGGACCCTACGTTCCGGATTCAGTCTGGCCAATCAGGTGGTGCCGGGCCAACAGGCACTCTTCAACATTCTGGCCCCCGCCACCGTGACCAAACATGTGACCCTTGGAGTCAGCCGCACCATTTCCGCCAACAGCAGCATCGATCTGTCCGCCAGTCACGCCCTGGATCAGCGTGTCTACGGCTCCAATCCCAACACCCCCTTTCAGACTGGATCGCTGGACATGAAACAGTTAGAAATGGAAGTCAACTGGAGTTATCGTTTCTGACCCATTCCGGGCAGGAGGCTCGCACCCCGCCTCCTGCCCCTGCCAACGCAAACCCTGCCAACGCAAACAGTGACGCCCGCCCCCGCTCTGTGTTATCCTGGATCGTCTACAGATGTTGCACACACCAATTCCGCAACGAATCCACCGTGTGGCAATACCTCAACAAGATCGGCTCCGGATCACGGAGGCCATGTTCGGTTTTTCAGGAGTGGGAATACAAAGCATGTCCAAGGACGACAATCCCCTGGTCGAAGCGCGCAAGGCCAAGCTGACGGCGCTGATCGAAGCGGGGGTCAACCCCTATCCCAATGATTTCAAACCCGCCGACTCTCTGGGTCGCATCCGGGAGCAACACGGCGATCTCACCGACTCCGAAGCCTTGTCCGCCGTCCAGGTACGCTGCGCGGGACGGATCATGCTGCTGCGCAACTTCGGAAAACTCACCTTCGCCACCCTCACCGACGACAGCGGCAAGCTGCAAATCGCGGTGCAGCGCGACGAGGTGGGGGAAGTACTCTATCGGGAGGTGTTCCGCAAAATCGAGGTGGGGGATTTCCTGGGGGTGGAGGGGGGACTGTTTCGCACCCAGACCGGTGAACTGACCGTGCGGGTGAACCGTTTTCAACTGCTCTCCAAGGCGGTGCGTCCCCTCCCGGAGAAATGGCACGGCCTGGAAGACGTGGAAGCCCGCTATCGGCAACGCTATGTGGATCTGATCGTCAACCCGGAGGTGCGGGCGGTGTTCCGGGTGCGTTCCCGGTTGATTCATCTGATCCGGGGTTTCATGGAAGCCCGGGGATTCCTGGAAGTGGAAACCCCGATGATGCATCCGATTCCGGGCGGTGCGGTGGCCCGGCCTTTCGTGACCCATCACAACGCCTTGGACCGGAATCTTTATCTGCGCATCGCCCCGGAACTGTATCTGAAACGGTTGATCGTGGGCGGTTTCGAGAAGGTGTTCGAGATCAATCGCAACTTCCGCAACGAAGGGCTGTCGATCCGCCACAATCCCGAATTCACCATGATGGAGTTCTATCAGGCCTACGCCGACTATCGGGAGTTGATGGAGTTGACCGAAACCCTCATCACCGGTCTGGTGCAAGAGATTCACGGCACCCTGGTGATCGAGCATCAGGGCCGCACCATCGATTTCACCCCTCCCTGGCCCCGCCTGACCCCCGCCGAAACCCTGGTGCAACACGCCGGAGCCGATCCGGAGCGCATCACCGATCCGGAATACCTGGAAGAACTGGCCCAAAAACACCACGTCAAGTCCAATCCGGCGTGGGATGTGGGCAAACGGCAACTGGAGCTGTTCGAGGCTTTGGTGGAGTCCCAACTGATCCGGCCCACGTTTGTGGTGGATTATCCGGTTTCGGTGTCGCCTCTGTCGCGGCGCTCGGACCACAATCCCGACATCGCGGAACGCTTTGAACTCTTCATCGGCGGCTGGGAGATCGCCAACGCCTTCTCCGAGTTGAACGATCCGGCGGATCAGGCGGAACGGTTCCGCGCCCAGGTGGCGGCCAAGGAACGCGGTGACCTGGAGGCCATGCACTTCGACGCCGATTATATCCAGGCCTTGGAATACGGCATGCCCCCCACCGCCGGAGAAGGGATCGGCATCGACCGGTTGACCATGCTGCTGACCAATTCGGCGGCCATTCGTGATGTGATACTGTTTCCGGTATTGCGCTCATAGTCGATTTTCATCATCCATCTTGCCGCCGGGAGGGCCGGGTTTCGATGTTGTGGGGTGAGCGATACGAATGGATCATCGGCTTGCGGTATCTGCGGGCCAAGCGTTCCGAATTTTTCATCAGCGTGATCACTTTCTTGTCCATGGGGGGCGTGGCCCTGGGAGTGGCGGCGCTGATCACCGTGTTGGCGGTCATGACCGGTTTCCGCGAGGAGTTGCAACGCCAGATCCTCGGGGTGACCAGTTATGTGACGGTGCGTTCCGTCTCCGGCAACCTGGAAAACTATGCCAAGGTGATGGACCAGACCGCCAAGGTGCCCGGAGTCACGGCGGTGGCTCCCTACATCGCCATTCAGGCCATGGTGTCGGTGCAGGCCCGTTCCGCCGGGGTGATGCTCCGGGGAATCGATCCGGAGTTGGAACCCAAGGTCTCCTCCCTGGCCACCAACATCAAACAAGGCAAGCTGGCGGGCATGCCGGAGTTCGGCATCATCCTGGGCAAACGATTGGCCCAGCATCTGTATGTGGAGCTTGACGACACCGTGACCGTGATGGTGGCCGTGGGTTCGGTGACCGCCGTGGGCACCCTGCCCCGCATGAAACGCTTCAAGGTGGTGGGCATCTTCGACTCCGGCATGTACGAATACGACAACGCCCTGGCCTACATCCGGCTCGAAGACGCCCAACGGCTGCTGCGCATGGAAGAGACCGTCACCGGGGTCGAGGTGATGACCGTCACCCCCGAAACCGCCCTGACCGTGGGCAAGGATCTGCGGCAACGTCTGGGCAAGGGATTCTGGGTGCAAGACTGGATGGAGATGAATCGCAACTTCTTCCGCGCGCTGCAAATGGAAAAAGCGGTCATGTTCGTGATTCTGCTGCTGGTGGTGCTGGTGGCGGCGTTCAACATCATCTCCAGCCTGATCATGGTGGTGATGGAGAAAGGACGGGAGATTGCCATTCTCAAAACCATGGGCGCCCGCTCCGGGGGGATCATGGCCATTTTCATCATCAACGGCGGGGTGATCGGGGTGGTGGGAACCTCGCTGGGCACCGGACTGGGGCTGCTGCTCTCCTTGAACCTGGAACGGGCCTTGCGCGCCATCGAAAAGATCTTCGGCATTCAACTGATCTCCGGGGAGGTCTATTTCATCGATCATGTCCCGGCCAAGGTGTTGACCTCCGACGTGTTGTGGATCACGGGCATGAGTCTGGTGATCACCCTGATGGCCACCCTCTATCCGGCCTGGCGGGCGGCGCGGGTCGATCCGGTGGAGGCGTTGCGCTATGAATAATCCCGCGCCACTGCTGGAAGCCAAGGGCCTCCGCAAATATTTCGGCCCCGACTCCCAACGGGTCGAGGTGCTCAAGGGGGTGGAGTTCACCTTGTTTCGTGGCGAGATGGCCGCGCTGCTGGGGGTCTCCGGATCGGGCAAAAGCACCTTGTTGCAGATCATGGGCGGACTGGACCGGCCCAGCGAAGGAACGGTCTGCGTGGATGGGGAGGATCTGTTCGCGTTGTCGGCCAACCGGGCCGCCGAGTTTCGCAACCGGCGCATTGGCTTTGTCTATCAATCCCACCGGTTGCTGCCCGAGTTTTCCGCCTTGGAAAACGTCATGATGCCCCTGCTGATCGCCCGCACCCCCCGCAAACAGGCGGCGGCGCAAGCGGCGGTATTGCTGGAGGAGGTGGGATTGGCCCACCGGATCGACCATCGCCCCGGACAACTCTCCGGTGGCGAACAGCAGCGGGTGGCCATCGCCCGCGCTTTGGTGACGGATCCGGGACTGCTGCTGGCCGATGAACCCACCGGCAATCTGGACCGCAAGACCGCGTTGGAGGTGTTCCGCATTCTGCGCGCCTTGAATACCAAACGGGGGCTGGCCTGCCTGATGGTGACCCACAACCCGGAGTTGGCCGTGGACCTGGATCGACGTCTGCATCTGGTGGAAGGGGTGCTGACCGAAGAGCCTCACGGGGGAGAGTCCCTGGCGTGAACGAAATCCTGCAAAGCATCATCATCTGGGCGCCGGGCATTCTGTTTGCCATCACCCTGCACGAATGGGCACACGGGCGCATGGCCACCCATTTTGGTGACCCCACGCCCAAACTCATGGGACGCCTGACCCTCAATCCCATTCCCCATATCGATCTGGCCTGGACCATCGTCATTCCCGGCGTGATGCTGCTGGCCTCGCTGCTCACCACCGGCAGTCCGTTCGTCTTCGGCGGGGCCAAGCCGGTGCCCATCGATCCCCGCTATTTCATCCGCAAGGGCCAGTCGTTCCGGGTGAGCATGTTCTGGGTTTCCGCCGCCGGACCGCTGATGAACCTGTTTCTGGCTTTGCTGTGCGCTCTGGCCTTTCGGGCCGTGACCTTGCTGCCGAGCTATTTCATGGTGCCGATGGCCAACATGCTGGTGGCGGCCATTCAGATGAATGTCTTGCTGGCGGTCTTCAATCTGCTGCCCATTCCACCTTTGGACGGCGGACGCATGGCCGGCGCCCTGCTGCCCCATCCCTGGGACGGCTATCTGGCGGGTGTGGAACGGTTCGGCATGCCGATCGTGCTGGTGCTGGCCTTTTCGGGTATGATGAACCACCTCCTGATCCCGGCCATGAATCTCTTGAATCAATTCTATCTTCAGGTGGCGGGACTCGCCTGATCCGGCATCTTCTTTAAAAATTGGTGAACAAAACAACCATGAATCAACCGATTGTCTTCAGCGGCGCCCAACCCACCGGTCAGTTGACCCTGGGCAACTATCTGGGCGCATTGCGGCAGTGGACCGCCATGCAACACGACCACACCTGCATCTTTTGCGTGGTGGATCTGCACGCCCTGACCGTGCGCCAGGATCCCGCCGCCTTCCGGGAACGGATCCTGGATCTGGCGGCTCTCTATCTGGCCTGCGGCATCGATCCGGGAAGAAGCGTGATCTTCATTCAAAGCCATGTCCCGGCCCATGCGGAGTTGGCTTGGCTGCTGTCCACCTTCACGATGATGGGCGAGTTGGACCGCATGACCCAGTTCAAGGACAAGGCCCGCAGCCATGCCCACAACGTCAACGCGGGACTGTTCACCTATCCGGTGTTGATGGCCGCCGACATCCTGCTGTATGGCACCCACAAGGTGCCGGTGGGCGAAGACCAAAAACAACACCTGGAGCTGTCCCGGGATGTGGCGGTGCGTTTCAACGGATTGCACGGTCCGATTTTCGTGGTGCCGGAACCCCTGGTCACCGGAGGCGGAGCGGCGCGCATCAAGGATCTGCAAGATCCCCTCAAGAAAATGTCCAAAAGCGCCGAAGCGGATCTGGCCAAGGTGATGATCCTGGACGAACCCGACGCCATCTTGAAAAAATTCAAAAAAGCGGTGACCGACGGACTGGGGAGCATCCGCAACGACGAGGCCAACCAACCCGGCGTGGTCAATCTGCTCAACATCTGGCGTGCGGCCCGTGGGGCTTCGATGGAGGAGGCGTTGACCCATTTTTCCCACAATCAATACGGTCGCCTGAAGGTCGAAACCGCCGAAGCGGTCATCGACTTGCTGGATCCGGTGCGCCAGCGTTTCGCGGAGCTGAGATCCGATCCGGCTGAACTCGAAGGGGTGTTGACCCGAGGCGCGGAGCAGGCCATGGAGCGGGCCGAAACCACGATGAAACGGGTGCTGTCCGCTTTGGGACTGCCCTTGAATCCACGCCGTTTCGGACCGACCCAGGGGCGCTCATGAGCGCCATGCGTCTACAAAAATGGCTGGCCGAAGCGGGATTGTGTTCCCGCCGCGAAGGGGAACGCTGGATCGAAGCCGGTCGGGTGAGCGTGAACGGCGTGATCGTCACCCAACAAGGGGTGCAGGTGGGCCCGGACGCGGTGGTGGCGGTGGATGGCCAACCCGTGGAGTTCAAGAAAAGCACGTTGCGGGTGGTGGTGGCCCTCAACAAGCCGGTCGGGGTGATCTGTTCCCGCCACGATCCGGAAGGTCGGCCTTCGGTCTACCCCCTGGTGGAAGGCTCGGGGGCGCGACTGGTGAGCGTGGGACGGCTGGACTACAACTCCGAAGGGTTGCTGTTGTTCACCTCCGACGGGGATCTGGCCAATCGTCTCAGCCATCCCCGCAACGAGGTGCCGCGGATTTACCGGGTACGGGTGCATGGCCGGGTGGGTGACACCCTGCTGGCGAAATTGCGGGCCGGGGTGATGCTGGACGACGGCCCCACCGGACCTTTGGAAGTGGTGCTGGAACGGGTGGTGGGGGCCAACAGTTGGTTGAACATCACCTTGAAAGAGGGACGCAACCGCATCATCCGCCGCATTTTCGCCACCGTGGATATGGATGTGGCCCGGCTGATCCGGATCTCCTACGGCGGCATCGAACTGGGAGAGACCCCCTCGGGAGCTTGGCGCTATTTGGCACGCAGCGAAGTGGCGCGATTGATGAACTGGGTTTTGGTTCGATAATTCACATTTCAGATGGATGGCTTTCCACCGCCATCAGGGAGTATTCCCGTGAATCACATCGTTTCCGGTTGTTTGATGATCCTGTGGATGGTTGTCACGGTTCCGGCGCTGGCGGAAGACATTTGCGCGCCGAAACAAAACGCATCGAATCCCACCCGGGATCTCCCCCCCCAGCCCAAGGAGATCTGCGCCGGTCTGCCCACCGGGGGAACCATCAACGGCATCGTCTGCCCGCCGGATCGGGATGTGGATGGGGTGGCGGATGATCGGGATCGCTGTCCCAACACCCCCAAATGGGTGGCGGTGGATGCCCTGGGATGTCCGCTGGACGAGGATCAAGACCGGGTGCCGGACTACCTGGACCGCTGTCCGGGCACACCCCCGGGGGTGAAGGTGGATGCCAAAGGGTGCTGGATTCTGAAACTCTCCATTCCCTTCGAGGCCGGCAAATCGGAACTCAAACCCACCCCCCATACCCAACTGGATCGGGTGGCCTGTCTGCTGCGTCAGGGATCCGCGAAAATGGAGATTCAGGGCCATACGGACCATCTGGCCAGCGAGTCGGTCTATCCGGGATTGGACAAACGCCGAGCCCAGGCGGTGGCGAATTATCTGATCTATCGGGGCGTGAAGCCCGAATCCCTGATCGTGCTGGGTTTCGGCGCCACCAAACCGGCGGTCAACCCCAAGAACGCGGCGGCTCAGACCAAAAACAACCGGGTGGAACTCCATCCCCGCTGATGGTAAAAGAAAAGCATCCCGGCGCGGTGCGAAGATTGTTCGACACCCTGCTGCACGCCTACGGTCCCCGCCACTGGTGGCCGGCGCGTACCGTGCCGGAGATGATGGTGGGAGCGATGCTGGTGCAAAACACCACCTGGACCGGCGCGTCTCAGGCGGTGGCGCGGCTGGAAGAGGCGGGACTGCTGGACTCCTGGTCCAAACTGCTGCAAACCCCGGATGAAACCCTCGGGGCGTTGATCCGTCCGGCGGGTTATTTCCGGGTCAAGACCCGGCGGCTCAAGGCGCTGGCCGGGTTCATGGCCGGATTCGACCACGATCACACCCGCCTGTTCCAACAGGAGACCCCCCCGTTGCGGGCCGCCTTGCTGGGGGTGCATGGCGTGGGCAAGGAGACCGCCGACTCGATTCTGTGTTACGCGGCCCAACGCCCGATCTTCGTGGTGGACGCCTACACCCGCCGCATTTTCAGCCGTCTGGGCTGGTGTGACGACCAGGCGGGATACGACGACCTGCAACGACTCGTCATGTCCGCCCTGCCCCCGGATCCCCACATCCTGGGAGAGATGCACGCCCTGCTGGTGGAACACGCCAAAACCTACTGCCGCGCCCAACCCCGGTGCGCGGGGTGCCCGGTGGGTCCATGCCTCACTATCGGCCTCCACAACACCCCTGCAACCAGCGAAGAGACACACACGATGCGCCCCTGCTCCACCACCCACCCAACCCGTCAAAGGAATCTCGCATGAAAAGAACCTGGATTGCCGCCACGCTGTTGATCGCCCCGTTGGCCGTTCCCCTGGCCGTAGCCGACGAGGCCGCGCTGCTGGATGAGGCCCGCAAGGTGGCCATGACCTTGCCACCCAAGCTGCTGGCCACCTTGCAAGAAGAGATCGGCAAATCCGGGTTTGCCGGGTCGATTCCGGTTTGCAAAGAGATGGCGCCCAAAGTCGCGGGGGAGGTCTCCAAACAGACCGGCTGGAAAATCAAACGGGTGAGCCTGAAAACCCGCAACGAATCCCGTGCGATTCCGGACGAGTGGGAAAAAGCGGCTCTGGTGGAGTTCGACCAACGCGCCGCCGCCGGAGAATCCCCGGCCAAGCTGGAAAAAGGGGCGCAGATCGGCTCGGAGTACCGCTACGTCAAGGCCCTTCCGGTGCAGGCGGTGTGCCTGGGATGTCACGGTCAGCCCGATCAACTCACGCCCGAAGTCAAAGCGGCCTTGAGCCAGCACTATCCCAACGACAAGGCCACCGGCTACTCCGAAGGACAAATCCGGGGTGCCATCAGTGTCCGCAAGGCGCTGCCATAGGCATCTTAGTGGGCAATCTGCCCGGGGCAGGCGGTTTCCCCCATGCCACACAGGGGAAACCGCCACAATCCCCAACCCTGCGGACGCAACCCGGAACCCGCCCGCCATGGATCCCATCCCTTCCCCCTTTCAACCGCTTTTCATGAATAAAGCCATGGCATTGATCCCATCTCCCAAACAGACCCCTCCCCGCCTGATCCGCCGTCTTCCCGAAGTACTGGCCAATCAGATCGCCGCCGGGGAGGTGGTGGAACGTCCCGCGTCGGTGGTCAAGGAGTTGGTGGAAAACAGTCTGGACGCCGGAGCCACCCGCATCGAAGTGCGCATCGAGGCGGGGGGGAAACGGTTGATCCAGGTGGTTGACAACGGTTGCGGCATGGTGGCCGAACAGGCCCGCTTGAGCCTGGAACGGCACGCCACCTCCAAAATCGCCACCGAGGCGGATCTGTTCGCCATTCGCACGTTGGGATTTCGCGGCGAGGCGTTGGCGGCCATCGCGTCGGTATCTCATCTGGAGATGGAAAGCCGGGTGGCCGAAGAGGTGGATGGGGTACGTCTGCGGTTGACCGGTGGCGCCGACTGGCAGGAAAGCCGCGTCGTGACCGCTCCCGGCACCCGCATCACCATTCGTCATCTGTTTTTCAACACCCCGGCACGCCTGAAATTCATGCGCGCGGAACGCACCGAGAACGGTCACGTCACGGATCTGATGCAACGACTGGCCCTGGCCCGTCCCGATGTGGGCTTCAAACTACTGGTCAACGGCAGCGAAACCCTGGATCTGCGCGCCGGCGATGAGTCGCGCCATCTCGAAGCCCGACTGAACGCCCTGCTGGGTCGGGATTTCGTCGAAAACTGCGTACAATTCGATGGCCAGCACGATCAGGCCACCCTGACCGGCTGGTTGGGACTGCCCGCGCTGCACCGCTCCAACGCCAACTCCATTCATCTGTTCGTCAACGGACGCTGGGTGCGGGACAAGCTCATCACCCACGCGGTGCGGGAGTCCTATCGGGATCTGCTGCCCAAGGAGAGCTATCCGGCCATCGCCTTGTTTCTGGATCTGCCCCCGGACGAATTGGATGTCAACGTCCACCCCACCAAGGAGGAGGTGCGCTTCAACCAACGGGATTTCATCCACTCTTTGGTGCGCAACACCCTGGGCAACGCCCTGGACTCCATGGGCGCACGCACGGTCCGGGCCGCGCTTCCCTTCGCGCCACCCTCCGGACCCACTCCCCCGGCCTGGATGAGCGATGATGTCCCACCCGACAGCGTGCGCCTGCCCGAGGCGGTCTCCCAGCCGGTCCACTGGGAACGCTCCGCCCCCCTGCCCCGCACCCCATCAACCCCCTATCCGACCAACAGCGGTTATCGGCGTCCCGGCGGATCGACCCCGGCAGCTTTCACCGGCGTGCGGGAAGGATCGGCCTGGCCGTCGTCCTCCGCTCTGGCTCTGGATCCTCTTCAGACCCCCGCATCCCCCCTGCCGCCCCTCCACGACGACAATGACGCACCCATCTCCATTCCCCAACCCGCTCCGGTCTGTCTGGGGGAGGCGGTGGGACAACTGCACGGCACCTACATCCTGGCCCAGACTCCGGGTGGCATGGTGCTGGTGGATCAACACGCGGCCCATGAACGCATTGTCTACGAGGCATTGAAAAAGGCGATATTGCAGCAGAATCTGCCCCGTCAAATGCTGCTGGTGCCCGAGGTGGTGAGCTTCGCGCCCGGGGAGGCCCGGCTGGTGACGGCCCATCTGGAGGCGATGGAAAGTCTGGGGGTGGGGGTGGAGCCTTTCGGTGGCAACGATTTCGCGGTGCGTGAACTGCCGGCCATGATCGCCCACGTCCCGGCCCGCGCCCTGGTGCTGGATCTGGCCACGGAGTTGGAGCGTTACGGCTCCAGCGAAGCGTTGACCGCCCGTCTGGAACCCCTGCTGGCCACCATGGCCTGTCATGGCTCGGTGCGGGCCAACCGCCACTTAAGCCTGGACGAGATGAACGCCTTGTTGCGTCAGATCGAATCCACCCTGCACGCGGGCCTGTGTGGTCACGGTCGCCCCACCTATGTGGAACTCGACCTCAAGGATCTGGAAAAGCTCTTCGGCAGACGCTGAAAACCGGGGGGCATGATCCTTTCAAAGCCCGGATCATTTCGCCGTCTCTTTCATGCCCGCGGACCAATCCTTTTCCGCTTCGCGCACGATCCCCGGAATCCGTTTCGAGTTCCTGGAAAAAACCGCCTCCCGGATGCGAGTCAACACCCCTTCGCAAGGGGAGTCATACGCATGGCACAAAGCGGTCAACGAGTCGCACAGGCCGATGATCCGACCCGATTCATACAAGGGCATGGCGGCGATCTCGACGATGCCGGCGCGCACCTGTTCGGCCAGTTCGTCAGGCAGGAAAGGCCGTTTCCCCCCCATGGCAGCCGGGGCGGCCTGCCCCTGATGGTGGGCCAGATGATTGGCCAGCAGCGGAATCAACCGGGCCAGATCCACCGGCTTGGTGAGAAAATCGTCCACTCCCGCCTCCCTGGCCTCCCGTTCCCGCTCCACGAAAGCGTCCGCGGACAGCCCGATCACCGGAATGGCGGCGGTTTCGGGATGTTTGCGCAACAACCGGGTGGCGGTCAATCCATCCATGACCGGCATGTGCAGATCCATCAGAATAATGTCGGGCCGGGTGGCTTTGGCCATCTCCACCCCCTGGCGTCCGTCTTCGGCCACCAGGGCGGTCAAGCCCACCTCGTCGAACACCGCCAACAGCATCTCCCGGTTCATGGCGTTGTCTTCGACCAGCAGCAGACGCGCCTGGGGATCGAAGCGCATATTCCGCCAGCTGCAACCATCGTCGGTACTGGCCGGCAAAGCCGCCTCCTCCAGGGGCAGACGCACCCGGAAGGTGGATCCCTCCCCCTCCCGGCTGTCCACCGAGACACTCCCTTCCAGAATGCCGGTCAGACTGCGCACAATCGACAGACCCAATCCGGTCCCCCCATGGCGGCGGGTGGTGGAGCCGTCGGCCTGCTCGAAAGGCTCAAAAATGGCGTTGAGACGATCCCGGGGAATGCCGATGCCCTGATCCTCCACCACGAACATCATGAATCCCCCATCCCGGGCAGCCCGGATGGAGACCTCCTTGCCCCTGGGGGTGAACTTGATGGCGTTGGCCACCAGATTCATCAGGATCTGATTGATGCGGGTCCGGTCCGAGTGGACCTGTCTGGGCAGTTCCGGATCGATGGCGTAATGCAGCAAAACCCCTTTTTCCGCCGCCCGGTCCTTGGAGACCTGATACAGGCTTTGCACCAGCAAGGTGATGTCGATGTCCTCTTTGTCGAGTTCGACCTTGCCCGCCTCGATCTTGGCCAGATCCAGGACATTGCTGATGATTTCGGTGAGATTGTCGCCGCTGACCCGGATGTTTTCCAGGTAGCGCATGAAACGGGGGGAGATCTGGCTTTGATGTTTGAGCAAAATCCGGGAAAACCCGACGATGGCGTTCAGCGGGGTACGAATTTCATGGCTGATGTTGGCCAAAAAGGCGGTCTTGGCCCGATTGGCGCTTTCCGCATCCTCCTTGGCCTGACGCAGATCCGCCTCCACCCGTTTGCGCTCGATGAGACCCGCCAAGGTGTTGGCCACCGCTTCCAGGAAGGCCTCTTCTTCCGGCGCCCGCACATGCCCCACCCCCAGATACAGATTGTACACCCCCAACACCACCCCCCGGGAGATGATCGGCACGCAATAGTGGCCATGAGGCTGCATGCCCGGATAACGCACCTCGTGATCCGGGCCGACCCGATCCGCGAAGATGAGCCTGCCCTGCTGCGCCGACCGACCACACAGACAATAACCCGGTTCCACCACCGCGCAATGGGACAACAACCCCTCGGAAAGCCCCTTTTGCGCCAGCAGGATCAACCGACCGGTGGGGGGCTCCGCCAGAAAAATCGCCCCCCGGGCCTGCACCGCCAGCCACGGGATGTTGAGTATGATTTCCAGGGCCTTGTGAAGCTGTTCTTCCAGGGAGAGGGCTTCCAGAGCGGTTTGCAGCAGGGTATTGATGGCCAGACGGGATTGGGCGGTGCGTTCGTGGCGTTGCATCTGACGACGCAACGCCTCCACTTCAGCCAGAAGATCCCGATGGTGTGGTTCCGGCTCGGGGGCAGCCCCGTGGTGGCCCTTGGACCTGCCACCCTTGCTGCGGGATTGGGGAGCGTTCCCGACGGCAGCAAGGGTATGATTTTCCAGGTCGGTGCGAATCACCACCCCGACAAACCGGTCGCCTTCATGGACGGGCAACACCGGACGTTGATTTTGGGTCATCCGTTCCAGGACCGCCTCCACCTCCTCCCCCGGATGGACCGGTGGTCCCGCCGCCAAGCCGCGCCCAGCCTTCACGTCCGCGGTGGTCAGGATGCCGGCGAATCCCTCCTGCCGGAATACCACCACGAAACCGTGTTCCGACATCTCCTTGGCCGCAACGAGCCGCTCGGCAGCGGATCGGACCATGGGATACCGTTGCCGTATCCATCGATCGATTTTCATCCCCCATTCCCCCCCCGGAACGACTCACCCTTGCATCCGCGCCTCAAGGCATGCCAAAAAGAGTCTGGCACACGCACGCCTTGTCGGAAACGATCTTGACTGGACTTTTATGAAGATCGAGCAGTGTAGCTTCGCTGTGGTAGAGAGGATTCAAGCATCCCATAAATGATATAACCTGTACAGAACAAAAAAATGAATCCGCAACTTTTGTCCAACAGGGACCGGACTGGTGTTGACACTTGATAAAATAAGCAAAAACCTTGGAGGGAAACGTCTTTTGGACCAGGCGGAACTGATGATTCATCCCGGTGAACGGGTGGGTCTGATCGGTGCCAACGGTTCGGGAAAGACCACGCTGTTGCGCATGATTCTGGGGGAGGTGGACAGCGACGCAGGTGCGATTTTATTGCGGGGCGGGGCCAGGGCCGGACTGCTGCGCCAGGAGATTCGCGACAGCGGACAGACCCTGATGGCCGAAACCCTGGCCGGCGACGCGGAACTGACCGCCTTGCGCCAGGAACGGACGGCCATCGAAACCCGTCTGCTGTCCAACGTGCCCGACCCTCATCACGACGCCCAGGTGGCCCGCATGGGGGAAATCGATCTGCGTCTGACCACCATCAACGCCTATTCCGCGGAAGGACGGGCCGCGACCATTCTCACGGGACTGGGTTTCGCCTCCGACGACCTGGAACGGCCCTTGAGCACCTTTTCGGGGGGATGGCGCATGCGCTCCCAGTTGGCCCGACTGCTCTTTTCCCAACCCGATCTGCTGTTGCTGGACGAACCCACCAACCATCTGGATCTGGAGTCCGCCGCCTGGCTGGAGGGCCATTTGAAGAAAAACGCCGGTGCCCAGGCGTTGATCATCGTCTCCCACGACCGATCCTTTCTCAACCGCACCACCAACGTCACGGTGGAGCTGGAAAACGGACGGCTCACCCGCTACTCCGGGCCGTTCGACGCCTGGCTGGAACAAAAAGCCGCCAATCTGCAAAGCCAGGAAAAAACCGCGGCGGTCCTGAGTCGCAAGCGGGAGGAACTGGAGTGTTTCATCCGCCGGTTTCGCGCCAAGGCCACCAAGGCCAAACAGGTGCAAAGCCGGGTCAAGGCCCTGGAACGGATGGAACCGGTTCCCCAATCCGCCCCATCGGGTCGCCCCCCCCGGATCCGTTTTCCCACGCCACCCACCTGCGCCCAGGAGGTGATCAAGACCAAACGCCTCTCCAAAAGCTACGAGGGCAAAACCATCCTTTCCGAGGTCAACCTGGAACTCAAAAGGGGTCAGAAAACCGGACTGGTGGGCATCAACGGCGCGGGCAAAAGCACCTTGCTGAAACTGATCGCCGGGGATCTGCAACCCGACTCCGGCAGTGTGGCCATCGGCGAACGGGTACGGGTGGCCCGTTTTGCCCAACACGCCCTGGAGACCCTGCAACCCGGTCAAACCGTGCTGGAATCCGCCGCCTCGGCGGCTCCGGAACATTTTGGCGACACCGCGTTGCGGGCGCTTCTGGGGGGATTGCTTTTTACCGGAGAGGCGGTGAAAACCCGGGTGGCGGATCTGTCTGGAGGCGAACGGGTCCGGTTGGCCCTGGCCCATCTGTTTCTTTCCGGGGCCAACCTGCTATTGCTGGACGAACCGGCCAACCATCTGGACATGGCGGCCCGCGCCGCCCTGGAAGAGGCGTTGAGCGACTATCCGGGGGCCGTGATCCTGGTCACCCACGACCGGGATCTGATGGAAGCCAGTTGTGATGGTCTCTGGGTGGTGGCCAACAAAAATGTGGTGTCCTGGGAAGGCACCCTGGAAAGTTATCTGGAGCAGGCGGTGCGGGAGGACTCCTCCGGCCCCACCCCTTCGCCCTCCACAGCCACCCCGACCACCTCCCCATCCCCCCGGGATCCCAAAGAGATCCGACGTCTCACGGCCCAGATCCGGGACCGGTTGCGCCAGGAGACCCAACAAACCCGCCAGCGACTCAATCGGGTGGAACACTCCATTTCCACCCTGGAAGCGGAACGGGAGCAGTTGCAAGCCATCCTGGCCGCACCCGACGCCTATGCCAGCGACTCCCGGGACACCCTGAAAACCAACGTGGCCCGCCTGGGTCAACTGGAAAGCAAACTGCACGCCGCCATGACCCAATGGGAAGAGCTTTCCCTGACCATCGAGGCCCAAGAAAACGAAGCCGAAGAGGCTTTGGCCCGCGTCCGCGCCCAGGATCCCCTCGCCGTTCCCTCTGCCGATTGAATCCATCCGTGCCGGAGCCGCCTGCCCCGGCACGGATGCGACGCTCCCCTTATCGTTCCAGAAGTTTCAATAACATTTGTGGTTGCAGATTGGCCTGCGCCAGAACCGAAATGCCTGCCTGCTGGATAATGGAGTTCTGAGCCATATAGGTGGTTTCCATGGCCACATCGGTATCCATGATGCCGGAACGGGCGGTGGTATAAGCGTCGGCGGTGGCGGTCGAGGTGTTGTAGATCGACTCGAACCGTCTCTGGATGCCGCTCAGTTGCGCGCGGATGGTATTGACCGCATCCAAGGCGCTGTCGGCGATGTCGATGGTGTGGCTGGCGGATGCGGCGGTGCTGACATTCACCGATACGCCATTGGTGCCCATGGCCAATCCCGCCAGACTGGCGGTGGCGATGGTGATCGTGATGACCTCACCGGCATTGGGTCCAATCTGGAACGACTTGTTGGTAAAGTCGCCATCCAGCAGGGTCATGTTGTTGTATTCGGTCGCGGTGGCGATTCTTTGGATCTCGGAGAGCAACTCGGAAACGGTCAGTTGCAACGCCTCCCGGTCGGAACTCGACCGACTGTCGCTGCGGGCTTCCACGGCGATGTCCCGGATGCTCTGGATGGCATTGGTGGTCTCTTCCAAAGCGGTGTAGGCCAGATCGGTCACCGACACCCCCTCATTGGCATTCTGTTTGACCACGTTCAAACTGCGGATCTGGGTCATCATCCGGGTGGCCACAGCCAATCCCCCAACATCGTCCTTGGCCGAATTGATTTTCAACCCGCTGGACAATCTCTGAATGTTCTGACTCAACGCACTGCTGGAGGACTGCACGCTACGGGCGGCCAGCAACGCGGCGATATTGGTATTGATGGAAATGGTCATGACACAAGACTCCCATGAAAGCTGATACGACATAATAGATCAAAGATGCGCACGGGGCGAGTTGATTTCTTCAGACCACTCCCACCCCGGTCCCGTTCCTGTTGCCATCATCATCGACACAGAACAAGACGATCTTAAGTAAAAAATGCACATCTTCGACAATTTTATCAGAAGAAATCAACTTGACAGGGTTGATTTCTTCCAGGTTGGTTGATTTTTTCAGTATAATGCATAGTATTTCTTTTCTCTCAAGTCCAAATCAGGTTCAACCGATAATACCGATAAGGTTTAATTTTTACCTTGTTTTGTAAAAAAATATTTTCTTCATTTTCAACAAATTAACACCGCAACAACCGCCCACCTCCCCCCGCCAGATTCGGCAACCGGCCCACACCACCCCACAACGCCCCCATCGCAGCCCATGCGAAGAAAATTTCATCCCAGGATGATTTTCAACTCATCTCAAAGGAACAAGCCGCCGATAAGATCGATAAGGTGTCATTTGATTCAAGCCCGCCATAGACTGCCAACGCCCCACATCGCGGATGGTCTGCTTCTTGCTTATCTTCGTTCAACGGTGCCCCCCGCACCACCCGAATCTTTTAACACAGGCCATGAACCATCCGCCTCGGAGCCTCCAATGAGACAACGCATCCATGAGACCATGAGCAAAATCGAACAACTGGGATTGACCGAAAACGAATTCAAACGGATTCTGGGCCGCCTGAGCGACACGGAACTGGCGTTGCTGGAACAGATGGCCGCCCTGCATCGACTGGCGGAATCCGAACTGCGCCGCCTACTGGCCATTGTGGACAAGGTCTACGTGCAACTCACAGAGTGCTGCAAGCCCGAGGCTCTCAGAGCCATGGCCACACACACCCGATAAGGCCATCCTCGGATCCGCCATACAAAACGGCCCGTTTTCCCTGTCGCGACACACTGGTCACACGACAAGAAAAACGGGCCGCTCTCCTGACCAAGCCCCCACCTGATGGACCACCCGGCCACCCCGTGAGCGTGGGAAACCCCGATCGGAACCCCTGCTGGTCCAGGCCTCGCATCCCTACCAGGACATGCGGAGGCCGATCATGTACTTGTTGTTTTTATCCGGTTCGCTCTGGGGAGTACAGGACCGGGCCGCGGATCGATCCTCGGAATCGATCCATCCGGTCAGCGCAACCCCCTCTTGCAACTTCAAGGATGAAGACACTTCGCTGCGGGATCCAATCGCGGGTTCGGGAGGTGTGGAAACATTTGCCCCTTTGGCGTCGGAACGCTGCGTCAACTCCCCGAGAGAAGGGAAAAAACGGGACTCCCCCCAGGTCCACGAGGAGAAGAAAAAACCGATCACTCCAACGCCAACCCCAAGACAAGTCACGATTTTCATGGTGTTTCGCCCCTGCCGAAGCGATGCCAAAGGAGATGTCAAACAGACCAATATCCAGGCCCAATCAATAACCGTGCCATGACAAAAAAGATCATTCTTGCAATATGGCATACAAAATGCATAATTATTCCATTATGACTACCCTCTTCGACATCCTCTCCACCGCAACGCGGCCCGTGGAGCCGATAGGGAACCCCTCGCCCATTCCGCCGACCCGTACCCCGTCGGCAGGACGGATCCAGGCCCATGGCACCGAATGTCGGGTGGAGCCGTTTGTCACCCTGCTGGGGAAAGCCAACGAACAACCCCTCCGTTCAACCCGCCTGTCAAAACGACGGGCCTCGGAACGGGGATCGGAGCAGCCTCGGAACGGACCTTCCAACGGGTCGTAGTGGGTCTCAACCCGTCATCCGACGGACCGGGAACATCCAGCCAGTCCGGCAAGCCCTACTCCCCCCACCGCAATTTTTCCCGCAACACCGTATAATGATTGCGATCCGGCGCATGCATCACCCGCAACGTGTGGCTGGAACGACGCACCAGGATCTGATCGCCGTCGGTCAAGGGAAAACCCGCCTGACCATCCAGGGTCAACAGACGGTCCACCCCATTGGCGGTCACGGTGATCCGCACGGTACCGGTTCCCGGCACCACGATGGGGCGGTTGGTCAGGGTGTGGGGGCAGATCGGCACCAGCAGAATGGCGTTCAAGGCCGGATGCACGATAGGGCCTCCCGCCGACAAGGCATAGGCCGTGGAACCGGTGGGAGTCGCGACGATCAGGCCATCGGCCCGGCTGGAAAAAACGAATTGATCGTCCATGGCCACGTCGAACTCCATCATGCGGGCCAACTCCCCCTTGTGGACCACCACATCGTTGAGAACCCGACAGATCAACGGAATCCTGCCGTCACGCACCACCTGCACCGACAGACGCATCCGTTCTTCGATGCGATACTCTCCGGCCAACACCCGCTCCATGGCCGCCAACATGCTATCCCGGGAGGTATCGGTGAGAAATCCCAGCCGTCCCATGTTGACCCCCATCAATGGCACATCCACCTCTTCCACGGCTCTGGCCGCCGCGATGAACGTGCCATCTCCGCCGATCACCACCACCAGATCCTGTCCTTCCGGAAGACGCTCTTGTGACCGTCGTGCGGCGCACCCCTCTGGTATCGACGCTGCCGAGGCGATTTCATTCACCACGGTCACGGTGCGTTCCCGTTCCACCAGCCATTCGGCAAGCAGTCGGGTGGCCTCCAGGGCACGAGGCTCGGATCGTTTGGTGATGATGCCAATATGTCGCATGTCCATTGCATTGTGGCGAGAAGATTAAGGTTGAACCCAGGACAGCCCCAATCCGGTTCCCAACTCTTGCTCAGGCCCGGAGGTTCGTCTTACACTGATAATTTACGCCGTTATCACCCCAGGCAAAAGAGCCGGAGTGGGGCCATGGTTCACTTGAACGGAGTCGTGAATGGAACCTTTACTGGATGTGCAGTCACAACCCGATGATCGACGTTTGGATATCGATCAGGTGGGTGTCAAAGGGATCCGTTATCCCATCGTGGTCAAGGATCGCAGCCGGGGCAAACAACGCACGGTGGCATCGATCAATATGTATGTCAATCTCCCGCACCACTTCAAGGGCACCCACATGTCCCGTTTCCTGGAGGTGCTGGCCGAACACGATGAAGCCATCTCCGTGGACAGCCTGCCGGATTTGCTGCAAAAGGTACGGAAGCGGTTGACCGCCGAAGAGGCCCACATCGAACTGGAATTTCCCTATTTCCTGCGCAAGTCCGCCCCGGTATCGGGAGCGGCGGCGTTGATGGACTACCGGGTACGCTTCGTCGGCACCATGCAGGGAGAAAACTACCAGATGATCCTGGAAGTGATGGTTCCGGTGACCACCCTGTGCCCCTGCTCGAAAGAAATCTCGGAACGCGGCGCCCACAATCAACGTTCCCACGTGACGGTGCGGGTACGTTTCAACCGCTTCGTCTGGGTCGAAGAGATCATCGAACGGGTGGAAGCCAACGCCTCTTGTCAGCTTTATCCGGTACTCAAACGACCGGACGAGAAATATGTCACCGAAATGGCCTACGACAACCCCCGCTTCGTCGAGGACATGGTGCGTTCGGTGGCCGCAGACTTGGAAAACGATCCCCGCATCTCCTGGTTTTCGGTGGCGGCGGAGAATTTTGAATCCATTCACAACCATTCGGCCTATGCCTTCATTCAAAGCGGCCCGGAGAGCGACTCACCATGAGATTCAGCGTCAGTTTGATTCCCACCCTCAAAGAAGCCCCGGTGGAGGCCCATACCGCCTCCCATCGCCTGATGTTGCGCGCCGGTCTGATCCGTCCGTTGGGTTCCGGGATCTACACCTGGTTGCCGTTAGGACTGAAATCTCTGCGCAAGGTCGAAGGCATCGTCCGGGAAGAGATGGATGCCGCCGGCGCCCAGGAGGTGCTCATGCCCGCGGTCCAGCCCGCGGAACTGTGGCGGGAATCGGGACGCTGGGATTTCTATGGCAAGGAACTGTTGCGCCTGATCGACCGCCACGAACGGGAGTTCTGTTTCGGCCCCACCCACGAAGAGGTGATCACCGATCTGGCCCGGCGCGAACTCAAATCCTATCGGCAACTGCCGATCAATTTCTATCAGATCCAGACCAAGTTCCGCGACGAGATCCGTCCCCGTTTCGGCATCATGCGGGGTCGGGAGTTCCTGATGAAGGACGCCTACTCCTTCGACATGGACGCCGCCGGACTGGAAGTCACCTATCGGGGCATGTACGAAACCTATGGACGAATCTTCCGGCGTTGCGGCCTGCGCTTCCGCCCCGTGGAAGCGGATACCGGCAGCATCGGCGGTTCCGCCTCCCATGAATTCCATGTCCTGGCCTCCTCGGGAGAAGATGTCATCGCCTCCTGCTCCCACTGCGACTACGCCGCCAACCTGGAAAAAGCCGCCAGTGGACCCCTGACGGCTCAGACGACCACGCCCGATCCCCAACCCCTGCTCCAGGTGGCCACTCCGGGCAAAAAGACCATCCAGGATGTCAGCGCCTTCTTGCAGGTGGGCATCGAACGACTGGTCAAGACCCTGGTGGTGGAAGGGGATGGTCAACCTTATCTGTTGCTGGTGCGCGGCGACCACGAACTCAACCCCATCAAGGCCGCCGCCGCTCTGGGGGTGCATCAACTGGGGGTGCCGGAACCGGGACGCATCGCCGAATTGACCGGAGGTCTGCCGGTGGGATTCCTCGGGCCGGTGGGTACCGCCCTGCCGGTGCTGGCCGACAGCGCCCTGGAAGGCTCCAACGCTTTCATCTGCGGCGCCAACATCCTGGATCACCACCTCACCGGCGTCACCTGGGATCGGGATCTGCCCCGTCCCCGTTTCGCGGATCTGCGCAACGTAGTCCCGAACGATCCCTGCCCCCGCTGCACCGCAGGACGGCTCGCCCTGGACCGGGGCATCGAGGTAGGACATGTCTTCAAACTCGGGGAGAAATACTCCAAGGCCCTGGGTGTGGCGGTGCTGGATCAGGAAGGCAAGGAGCGCACCCCGATCATGGGATGTTACGGCATCGGGGTATCCCGCATCGTGGCCGCGGCCATCGAGCAAAACCACGACGACAACGGCATCATCTGGCCCGTGGCCCTGGCCCCCTTTGAAGTGGAGATCCTGCTGGCCAACCCCAACGATCCCCTGGCCAAAGAGACCGCCGAAACCCTCTATGCCGACCTGCGCGCCAAGGGAATCGGAGTGCTGCTCGATGACCGGGATGAACGGCTCGGCATCAAGTTCAAGGATGCCGACCTGCTGGGCTGTCCCCTGCGGGTGGTGGCGGGTGGCCGCGCCCTGAAAGAGGGCAAGGTGGAAATCCAGGTGCGCAAGGGAGGAGATCCCATTCAGGCCCCGGTCGGCGAAGCCGTGGCCACCATGATCGCCCGCTTGCACGCCCTGCTCGCCGAAGAGTCCCAAGGCTGAAGTCCCGACCCATGCCCCCTTCATCCCCCCCTGCCGTGATCCAGGCCGCGGATGCGATCCGCGCGGCGGACGCCCTGCTGGTCACGGCGGGGGCCGGGATGGGGGTGGATTCGGGACTGCCGGACTTCCGGGGACAAAACGGATTCTGGCGGGCCTATCCGGCCATTGCCAAACTGGGTCTCTCCTTCCCCCAGATGGCCAATCCCGCCTGGTTCCACCGGGATCCCCGGCTGGCCTGGGCCTTTTATGGCCATCGGCTGGAACTGTACCGACGCATTCCCCCCCATGCGGGCTTTTCCCAACTGCTGGCACTCACACAAGACAAACCGGCAGGCGGATTTGTCCTCACCTCCAACGTGGATGGCCATTTCCAGCGGACCGGATGGAATCCCGATCGGGTTGTCGAATGCCATGGTTCGATCCATCACCTGCAATGTACCCATCCCTGCTCCGAAAAAATCTGGAGCGCGGAACAGACCGCAGTCTCCGTCGATCCGAAAACCTTTCGCGCCGTGGGCGCTCTGCCCACCTGTCCCGACTGCGGCGCCCTGGCCCGTCCCAACATCTTGATGTTTTCCGACGGCCACTGGCTGGAACAACGCAGCGCCCTTCAGGAAACACGGCTCAACCACTGGCTGTCCGGGCTGCGAGCCTCCCGCGCACAACTGACCATCATCGAAATCGGTGCCGGTCACGCAGTCCCCACCATCCGCCACAGCTCCGAATCCCTCGCCAACCGCCACGCCGCCACCCTGATCCGCATCAATCCACAAGACCACACGGTTCCAGGCACCCCCCACGTGGCCTTGGCCATGGGAGGCGCCGAAGGGATCGCAGCCATCTGGCGTCAAGTCTCCGACCCCACCGGATGATGATTCCGGTCCTCAATTTGCACCAACTTATTTGCAAAACCAATCATCCTGATCTATCATTGAATCAGTTGGTTATCATACACACCACGAATGGAAAAACAATCCCTGGAGGGGGTAAGGAAAATGGCCAAGGAACCGAAACGACACGGCATGCTGTGCAAGAATGAACACGACACCTTGCTTGCCATCAAGGTTTCACTCCTGACCCAGGTTTCGGGCGAATCAAAATTCAGCCACAACGTGTTCTGGATTTTCGACAATCTCCCCAATATGCACCATCACGAATTCAAGCCCAAAAAATGCGAAAAATGCAAAGGCAAGGATTGTGAGGCCTTCAAAAAATTGAAAGAGATCAAAAAACTGGTCGCCGACCCATCCACGGTCAACCAGGGCATCGACAAACTGACCGAAATCTACCGGATCCCCGCCCAACCGGAGTGAGACGGAAGAAAAATACGATACCACCCTGAAGGATCTGTTTGAACAACCCCCGCAAACGCTTCTGCAGATTCTGATTGGACGCCGGGCTGTCGCATTGCTTCCCGTGGAGTTCGCGTCAACCCAAAAAAGAATTCCCGATCTGGTATTCCGGCTGGATGACGGCTCGATTCTTCACCTGGAATTGCAAAGTTCCTCCGAACTCATGGACTGGCGAATGCTGATGTCCTACGCCCAAAATCAAAGCCGATGCTCTGACCAAGTTGATCCTTTTGTCCAGACTGCGGAGGCTGAAGAAATGTCACTGACATTCAATGTGATGGAAAACGACGTGCTGCGACCGTTGTTCATGAAGGCGTAACTGGACAGCCGGCAGGAAGGCCGGCAGAAAGGTCGGCAGGAAGAAGCCGCGTCCATGATTCTCAAACAGATGTATCGCAAATTCGGCTCCACCCCAGACTGGGTGACCGAAACGGTAAAGTCTGCCAGCCTGGAGCAGATCGAGGTGTGGAGCGACAACTTCGTCTTTGCCAATTCGGCGGATGAGGTGTTCGCCTCTTAAAGACCGGGGCCGCCACTGGCCTCAATGATCTTGCCCCCTCAATGTGAGGGGATTCAGGAACGTTGGTCCCGGTTATGACACCCCACCCCCCAACGCCTTGAAGAACTGAATCTGATTGATCAACAACCGCGCCCGGGCCATGCACAACTGCTGTTCGTTGGCGTGCAACTCCTGCTGGGCATCCAGAAGGGACTGGCGGCTGTCCAGACCGGCGCGATAACGCTTGTCGATCAACACCACCCGTCCTTTCTGGGCGTCGCGGGTGGCGGTGAGCGCCTTCAGACGCTCCTCCAGCACGCCACGGGAGGTCAAAGCGTCCGCCACTTCCCGGAAGGATTGTTGCACCACTTTTTCGTATTCGGCCAACAAGGCCTTGCGTTCCGCCTCGGCAGCGGCCAGTTCGTTCTGGCGGCGGGAAAAATCGAAAATCGGCAGATCGATCCGGGGCACGAAACTCCAGGCCATGGAACCGGATCCGAACAGGCCGCCCAAGGCCTGACTGGCGCTGCCCACCGAGGTGGTCAACAAAATGCGGGGCCAGAAGGCGGCGCGGGCGGCGTCGATGTTGGCGTTGGCCCCCAGCAGACGCTGTTCGGCGGCGCGCACGTCGGGACGCAAGGTCAATACCCGATCCGGCAACGCCAGACGCATCCGTCCCATCAAATCCAACTCCGCCAGGGTCGGCCAGGTCCAGGAGGGATCGGGTTCGGTTCCGGTCAACAGCCGCAGCGCGTTGAAGGCCAAAGATTCCTGACGGCGGGACTCGGCCAGATCGGCCCTCATCCCTTCCAGCACCATGGCGGCGCGCAAATCGGTCTGGGCCTGGGTCACACCCGCCCCCACCCGCTTCCGGGCCAAATCCCGGGACTCCTGCTGAATCGACAACGCGGCCTGAGCCAAAACGCTCCGCTCCACCATCTCCCGCCAACTGATGTAGGTCTCCACCACCTGGGAGATCAACACCACCCGCACCGCATAGGCGGCCTCACTGCTGGCCAGATAATTGGCCCGGGCCGACTCCTCCAGACTCGCCAGTCTGCCCCGCAAGTCCAGCTCGAAGGCGGGCAACGACAGCCCCATATCCTCCCGATGGGAGATCGCCGCCTGACCGGTGGAGGAGAGATCCGCCGGGGTGCGGGAGGCCTGATGACCGCCATCGGCTTGCAAAGTGGGCAGACCGGCGGATCCCGCCAGACCCAGCAGGGCCGCCGCCTTTTCCATGCGGGCCGCCGCCGCCCGGAGATCCCGGTTGTTTTCCAACGAAGCATCGATCATCCGTCGCAGCAGGGGATGGGTGTAAAATTCCCGCCAGGGTACCGGGTGGGGTTCGATGGTTGCGCTTCCGGCCTGCGCCGCCGACTCTCCCGGCCATTGTCCGGGAATGCCGGGAGCGGGTTTGGACAGCTCAGCATTCAAAGAGCAGCCGACCAGCCAGGGCAACACCACCATCCAGGTCAAACGACGATCAAACATGACGACTCTCCTCGCGGGACTCTGCGACCACGGCCTGGACCGAGGGGGATTCCGGAAACAGACGACGGATGACCACAAACAACACCGGGATGAAAAACAGTCCCAGCACCGTGGCCGACAACATGCCCCCCATCACCCCGGTGCCGATGGCGCGCCGACTGGCCGCTCCGGCGCCGGTGGACACAGCCAAGGGCATCACCCCGAGAATGAAGGCCGCCGAAGTCATGACAATGGGCCGAAACCGCATGCGACACGCCTCCAGGGTGGCATCGATCAGGGAGGTTTTGCCATCGGCGGCGAGAGTACGGGCGAACTCCACGATCAAAATGGCATTTTTCGCCGACAGTCCGATGATGGCCACCAAACCCACCTTGAAATAGACATCGTTGGGCATGCCGATGGACAACACCGCCAGCACCGCGCCGAACAGACCCACCGGCACGATCAACATCACCGCAAACGGAATGGACCAGCTTTCGTAAAGCGCCGCCAGACACAGAAACACCACCAGCAGCGACAATCCGAACAGCATGGGCACCTGGGCGCCGGACAAGGACTCCTCGAAAGAGGTGGCGGACCACTCGAAACCAAAGCCCGGCGGGAGTTGTTGGGTCAAGCGTTCCATGGCGGCCATGGCCTCACCCGTGCTGCGACCGGGTGCGGGATTGCCCGAAAGCTTCATGGCGGGCATGCCGTTGTAGCGGTCCAGCTTGGGAGAACCGGTGATCCACTCGGTATCGATAAACTCCGACAAAGGAATCAGCTTGCCGGCCCGATTGCGCACCCGCACCGACAGAATCTCCTCCTTCTGGGCGCGAGAGGCGGCATTGGCCTGCATCTGCACCCGCAGGATGCGGCCATCCTTGGTGAAGTCGTTGATGTAGGCCGAACCCAGGGTGACCTGAAGGGTTTCGTTGAGTTCGGAGGGATCGATCCCCAGGGCGTTGGCCTTGGGATGATCCACGGTCAACAGCAATTGGGGGCCGGCCTCCAGGCCTTCGGGTCGGACCCCGGCCAGGGTGGCATCCTGGGAGGCCATGCCGATCAACTGGTTGCGGGCATCGAGCAGACGATCCCGACCCAGACCGGCCCGATCCTGCAACCGCAGGTCAAACCCGCCGACCGCGGCCAATTCGGGGATGGGGGGCACGTTGATGGCAAAAATCAGTGCCTGCTTGATACGGAACAGGGCCATGTTGGCCTGCATGACCAGCGATGTAGCTCCCAACTCCGGGGTGACCCGCTCATCCCAACTCTTCAAACGCACAAAGGCAATGGCGGCGTTCTGGCCGCGTCCGAAAAAGCTGAAGCCCGCCACACCCACCACTTTGGCCACACCCGGTTGTTGCAGATAGTGTTTCTCCACTTCGGAGAGCACCTCCAGGGTGCGTTCCTGGGTGGCGCCGGGGGGCAATTGCATGATGGTGACGAAATAGCCCTGGTCCTCCTCGGGCAAAAAGCCGTTGGGCAACTTCACGAACAGCCAACCGGCCACCCCGGCCACGGCCAGATACAGCACGATGAAAAAAAATGGACGACGCAGAATGAATCCCACCGACCCCCGATAACCCACCGTGGAACGGGCGAACAGACGGGTGAAAAGGGCGATGGGTCCCCAACCCAGCGCCGACGTTCCCCCCTCGCCATGCACACTTTTGAGCAGGGTGGCGCACAGGGCCGGGGTCAAAGTCAGGGCCATAAGCACCGAAAAGAGCATGGTCAAAACCAGCGTCACGGCAAACTGACGATAGATGGCCCCCACGCTGCCGCTGAAGAAGGCCATGGGGATGAACACGGCGCACAGCACCAGCGTGATGCCGATGATGGCCCCGAAGATCTGGGTCATGGCCTTCTGGGTGGCCTCGCGGGGGGGCAGATGGTCTTCGGACATGACCCGTTCGACGTTTTCCACCACCACGATGGCATCATCCACCACGATGCCGATGGAAAGCACCATGGCAAACAGGGTCAGCACATTGATGGAGTAGCCCAGCAGATAAATCCCCACCAGGGCGCCGGTCAAAGCCACCGGCACCACGATGGCGGGAATGAAGGTGGCCCGCAGATTGCCCAAAAAGATGTACATCACGAAAAAGACCAGCACCATGGCCTCGCCCAGGGTGACCAGCACCTCATGGATGGAAATCTTGATGAAGGTGGAGGTGTCATAGGGGATATCCCACGCGGTGCCGGCGGGAAAGAATTTCGCCAACTCCGCCATGCGGGTCCGCACCCGGTCGGCGGTTTCCAGGGCATTGGCCCCCGGCGCCACCTTGATGCCCACCGCGGCGGTGGGTTGACCGTTGAGCCGTGCCCGGATGGTGTACTCCTGGGCACCCCACTCCACTTTGGCCACATCTTTCAAGCGCACGGTGGCGCCATTGGGATCGGAGCGCAAAATGATGTCGCCGAACTCCTCGGCGCTGGACAAACGGGTACGCACCAGAATCGGGGCATTGATCTCCTGACCCGGCAGGGCGGGCAGTTGACCCAACTCGCCGGTGACCAGTTGGGTATTGCGGGCACGTACCGCCCGCAAAGCCTCGCCGGGGGAGATGCCGAACTCGGTCAGCCGCACCGGATCCAGCCAGATGCGCATGGCGTATTCGGTACCGAACAGCATGGCCTCACCCACCCCTTGCACCCGACGCAGATGCTCCAGCACCGAAGCCGCCGTGTAACTGCCCAGGGCGATGTGGTCCTGGCTTTGATCCGGGGAGAAGATGGTGATGAACATCAGGAAGTTGCGCCGGGACTTGGCCACCGTGACCCCCTGACGGCGCACCTCTTCGGGCAGACGGGCCTCGACCCGCTTGATGCGGTTTTGCGCCTCCACCGAGGCGATATCCAGGTTGGTCCCGGTCTCGAAGGTCAAAGTCAGGGTCATGGCTCCCTGGGAGTCGCTGGAAGACTCCATATAGAGCAGACGTTCCAGGCCATTCATCTCCTGTTCGATCAGGGCGGTGACGGTATCCTCCACCACCTGGGCCGAAGCGCCCGGATAGACGGCGCTGACGGTGATGGCGGGGGGGGCCACATCCGGATATTGGGCCACCGGCAATTTGTTGAACGAAAGCCCGCCGGCAAGCAGAATCACCAGGGCGATCACCCAGGCGAAAATCGGTCGATCAATGAAGAATCTCGGCAACATGGCACGATTCCAAGGGTGCAGGAGAGATCAGGAGGCGGATTTGGGAGCCGTCGAGCCACTGGCGCCGGGGGCCGCCGCCGGGGTTTCGGCATCCTTGGGGGTGACCACGGATCCCGGACGCACCTTCTGCGCGCCGTTGCCGATCACCTTTTCCCCCTCTTTCAGCCCTTCCAGCACGATCCAGTCCTGACCGGAAAAGCCGCCGGTCTTGATGGGACGGGGCACCACCTTGTTGTTTTCGTCCACCATCAACACGATCTGTCCCTGGGGCGAGGTCTGCACCGTGCGTTGCGGAATGGTGACCCCCTCGGAGGTGACCATGGCCAGACGCACCCGCACGAACTGTCCCGGCAACAAGATCCGGTCCGGATTGGGAAATTCGGCGCGCAACGCCACGGAACCGGTCTGGGGATCTACAGCCATGTCGGTGAACTGCAATTTGCCCGGCAAGGTATATTCCACGTCGTCTTCCAGGATCAGATGGACTTCGACCTCCTCGATGGGCTTGGCTCCCCCCTGACGAATGGAACGGCGCATGCGGAACAGATCCGGTCCCGACTGGGTGAAGTTGACCCAGATGGGATCGAGTTGTTCCACCGTGGTCAAATGGGTGGCTTCGCCCTTGCCCACCAACGCCCCTTCGGTAACCCGGGTGCGGCCCACCCGACCGGCGATGGGGGCGGCAATGGAGGCGTATTCGAGATCAATGCGGGCGCGGGTCAACTCCGCCTCGGCGGCGAGGGTTTCGGCTCCGCTCTTTTTGAGTTGGGCTTCGGCCTGATCATACTCTTGACGGCTGACCGCATCGCTTTCCACCAGACCTTTCAGACGATCCGCGGTCTGTTTGGCCAACAGGCGTTCCGCCCCGGCTCGATCCAGCGCGGCGCGAGCCGACTTGACCCGTGCCTCCAGGGCGCGGGCATCCAGCCGATACAAGGGCGCCCCGGCACTCACCTCGCTGCCTTCGGAGAACAAACGTTGCTCGACGATCCCTTCCACCCGGGCGCGAATCTCGGCGGTGCGGACCGCCTGCAACCGTCCCGGCACCTCCTGGCGCAGCGACAGGGTCTTGCGGACCGCCGCCACCCGTTCCACCTCCATGGGAGGTGGCGCCTTGGCCTCCGGGGCCTTGGCCGGTCCAGCCGGAGTCTCTCCCCGTTCGCAACCCGCCAGAACCAAAACCACAGGCACAACGATCCAAGCAACCCATCCTCGAACGTTCATGATCACTCCTCGCCAACAGGGATCCCGGATCCGTCATCCGGGGCAAAGGCACGCAAGAAACTCTCCACAATTTCCACCACCCGCCGACGTTCCGCCTCGGCGGAACGCTCCGGACGCCCCAGCAACCGCAACACCTGCTCGACGCCCAGCACCATGGAAAGCAGCATCTCCGCGGCGAAATCCGGTTCCACGACCCGGATGGTCCCCTTGGCCATGGCCGACTCCATCACCTGGGTCAGTTGAGTCAAGGTGTTGCCCGGTCCGGAGTGAAACACAATCCCGGCCAACTCCGGCCTGCGTCCCGTCTCGGCGACCATCAGGCGATACAATCCCAACCCCTCGTCCGCCAACAGGGTCTTGCGAATGTTCAAACCGAACTGGATCAGGTATTCGCGAAAATCCGTGTCATCTTCCCGCAACGAGAAAAGAAACCCTTCCCCCGTGGCCCGGATCATCTCGGCATAGAGCCGATCCTTGCTCTCGAAATGGTTGTAGAGGGTCTGACGGGCCATGCCCATTTCGCAGGCCAACTGCTCCATGCTGGCCCCCATACCCCGCTCCAGAAAGACCCGACGGGCCACCTGAAGCATCTCCGCGCGACGTGCGGCCTGTGGTGACGATTCTGACATTGTGTAAAATCCAAAAAAATAGACTGTACTGTACAGTCTACATTATTAACCGTTCACCTTTTCCACGTCAAGTCATTTCTCATCCGTTTTCAAAATGCGCATTCCTCTTTTCAACCCCGCATTGACGTGGAGCCTTGAATCAAGGCATACTGGTGAGGTTTATCACATTTATTGGATGCCACACTCATGAGCCATTCCTCCAAACCCGTGACTGTCCTGATCGTGGATGATTCCGCTGTCGTGCGTCAGACCCTGACCTCCATTCTGGAATCCGATCCGAATATACGCGTTGTCGGCCAAGCCCAGGATCCGTTTGTCGCCGCCGAGAAGCTCAAAACCTTGATTCCGGATGTCATCACCCTGGATGTCGAAATGCCCAGGATGGATGGGATCACCTTTCTCCGGAAACTCATGACCCAACACCCCATTCCTGTGGTCATGTGTTCCTCGCTCACCGGCGAGGGGACCGAAACCGCCTTGCGCGCCTTGGAATACGGCGCCGTCGAAATCATCACCAAGCCGCGCATGGGCACCAAAGAGTTTCTGGAAGAGTCCCGCATCCGCATCTGCGACGCGGTCAAGGCGGCGGCCTTCACCAACGTCCGCAACCGCACGTTCGTGCGTCCGATTGCAACGACCCCATCGGCTGCGACTGGCGCCCCGGCTTCGTCCTCCCCGACTGCGGGTGGCGGCAATCCCCTGATCCACAAGGTGGCCCCCAAACTGACCGCCGACGCCATGCTGCCTCCCCTGGATCCCGGCTCCCGCGCCATGAGCCAGACCACGGAAAAACTCATCATCGTGGGGGCTTCCACCGGCGGAACCGAGGCGCTGCGGGTCTTTCTGGAGGCGTTGCCCGCCAACGCCCCCGGCATCGTAATCGTGCAGCACATGCCGGAAAACTTCACCCGCGCCTTCGCCGACCGGCTCAACACCTTGTGCCAGATCACGGTCAAAGAGGCGGCGGACAACGATTCGGTGGTACGCGGACGGGCCCTGATCGCCCCTGGCAACAAACATACCATGCTCAAACGCAGCGGCGCGCGCTATTATGTGGAGGTACGGGATGGCCCCCTGGTCAGCCGTCACCGCCCCTCGGTGGATGTGCTGTTTCGTTCCGCGGCCCGCTATGGCGGCAAAAACTGTGTCGGCGTGATCATGACCGGCATGGGGGATGACGGCGCCCGGGGCATGCTGGAAATGAAAAACGCCGGAGCCGCCACCATCGCCCAGGACGAACAATCCTGCGTGGTCTTCGGCATGCCGAAAGAGGCGATCAAACACGGCGGGGTCGACCTGATCAAACCCCTCGACAAAATCGCCGCCGAGGTGTTGCGTCTGTGTGGATAACTCAAAAAGCTGGAAATCAATTGTCTGCATCTAAGGATGGGAGCGCATGAACACCTCTTTCTCCGCCGACCAGGATCACCACTCGGGAATTTCCGACAAGGATTTCCAACGGTTGAGCGAGTTCATCTATGCCCAGTGCGGCATCATGATGCCCCCGAGCAAAAAAACCATGCTCACCGCCCGCATCCAGAAACGGTTGCGACAGGTGGGCATGCACTCCTTCAAGGAGTACATCGACTGGGTGCTGGATCCGGCCCATTCGGGGGAGGAGTTGATTCAGTTCATCGACATCGTCACCACCAACAAGACCGACTTCTTCCGGGAACCCACCCATTTCGAGTTCATGGCCCAAACCGCCCTTCCGGAGTTGATCAAGACCTCCGGGGCCGGGGTGCGGCGGGAACTGATGATCTGGAGCGCGGGCTGTTCCACCGGCGAGGAGCCGTATACCCTGGCCATGGTGTTGCGGGAGTTTGCCCAGCACTATCCGGGGATCAATTTCCGCGCACGCATCCTGGCCACCGACATCTCCAGCCGGGTATTGCGCACCGCTTCAGATGCGGTTTACGACATGGACAAGGTGGGTCCGGTGCCTTTGGGACTCAAACGCAAATATCTGCTCAAGAGCAAGGATCCCACCAAAAAACTGGTGCGCATCGCCCCGGATATCCGCGCCATGGTCAATTTCCGCCGTCTGAACTTCATGGATGCGGACTTCGGATTGCGGGAGAAAATGGATATCATTTTCTGTCGCAATGTGATCATCTATTTCGACCGCCCCACTCAGGAACGGTTGATCAACAAGTTCTGCCGTTATCTCTCCCCCGGGGGATATCTCTTCGTGGGCCACTCCGAGACCCTCAACAATCTGAAAGTGCCGGTGGTGCAGACCGCCCCGACCATCTATCGATTGCCGAATTAAAAAATCGAATCAGAAGACAGATAGAATCCGCCTGAAAACAACAAACCTCACCGTTTCTTGGCACAAGACGCTCCCCGGCTTGCACCCAGCCCCATGCCCCGTTGCCGGGTGACCTGGAGACAAGCCAGAGGAGGAGGAGTCGACGGATCGGATCACCCACTCTTCAATGCGGCGAAATACTGAGCATACGCGTAATCTTCGTGATTGACATGGTTCAACAGCCATTCCAACATCCAGCGGCGCAACTCCTTCAAGTCTTTCTCATTGCCTTCCGACACCTTCTTCTGGAACTCGTTCAACTGTTCGATCAGCGTGTTGTGAATGGTCCTGTGACGTACGAGCTCCGGATAATTGCGGGCAATGAGAGTCTCCTCCTCCTCGGCGAAATGGACCTTCGCATACGCGATCAACTCGTCACACACCGATGACAGGGATTCCCACTCATTCTGACTGAGCATCCGTTCACCCGTGGCGGCCAGACCCAGGATTTCGTCCGCATCCACAATGATCTGAAACAGCTTCTCATGAGACAGATTGAAGCGCGGCTCGCCAACATCCACCATGCTGGAAAGCAACTTGTTGTGGAATTCGTTTTTCATGCTCACCCAATCCTTTCGCCAGTCATAGTGCGCCATCCATGAATTGAAGACGATTCTGTGCCATGTTCTTTGAATACGCAACCCTTTCACACACCGGAAAGATCACAACCCACAACCCGCGGAAGTCGATCGGATTCCCCGGGATGCCCATCTTTGCTGTGTCGGTCAGGGCGCATTCCCCTCCACCCCCCCTGTACTCTTGATGGCCAACGGCGCCAACACCGCCTCACCCGGTCCTCCCACCGCCATGTCGGCCTTGATCGAAGCGGTTCCTGTCAGCAACAACTGATAGATACCCATTCCGGTCAGCACCCGCTTGACATAATTGCGGGTTTCGGAAATGGGAATCCCCTCGATGAAGGTCATGGGATCTTCCCGCAGTCGTTTTTCCCGCCACTGTTTGGCCCGGCCCGGCCCGGCGTTGTAACCCGACAGGGCCAGCACCACATCGCCATCGAACTGCTTGAGCATGCGTCGCATGTAGGCCTGTCCCAGGGAGATGTTGTAGCCCGGAGTCTGAAGACGCATCCGGGTGGATTCGGGGAACTGGGAGAGACGCGCTTCCATGCGGGCGGTCTCAGGCATCAACTGCATCACCCCAAAGGCCTTGGCCGAAGACTCGGCACGGGGAAAAAATTGGCTCTCCTGCCGCGAGGTTCCCCAGATCAGAGCCTGGGTAAGCTGCCAGCCGCCATCCGGCACCCAGCGGGGAATGGGAAACAAACCCCGCCAGAAAATCCGATCCTTGCGTTGCAACTCCGCAGCCAATTTCAGCGCCAGATCCGCCGCCCCAAAACGCAACGCCAGACAAAGCCGCTCCTCGGAAGAAAGCCCCGCCTTGTCCCCGAGCTTGATGATCTCCGGACCGGCGTACCAATCCCGTCCCACCTGTTGCAACAGCCGCAACCCCTCCAGATCCTCCGCGGTGATCTTGGGTTGTGGGCCTTGATCCGGGCAGGTGGGATCTGGATCATCCAGACGGGGCAAAGATCCGCTCAACTCTTCCCGGGCCAACAGACCGTGCAGGGTATCCAGATGACGGGAGGCGGTCTCCAGTCCCTGTTGACGGCGTTGCGGATCCGTGGTGAGACGCGCCAGCCAATACCCCCCCTGGGCGCGACCCGCGGAAGTCGCCCCCTCGTTGGCCATGATCTGGAAAATCTCTCCGGCCCGCGCCCGGTTACCCAGGTTCAGGGCACTCCAGCCCGCCAGCCACGCGGAATCCTCCAAAGCCCCGCCCTTTTCCCGCACGTTTTCTTCCAGCAGTCGGGACGCGGTCTGATAATCCTGCTTGGAAAAGACCAGTTGCCGCCCGAGCCAATAGCGCAGCTTGTGACGCTCCTCCGGGGCCAGTTCCCCCCCCTCGCGACCGGTAAGCATCTCCAGCAGGCGGGTCTGGGCTCCTTGTTTTTGCAACAGGTCGAACCGCTCCCGCCATACCTCCCGGGATTCGGTCGCAGTCAGGGTCATGCCGGCCAGCAGCGTGACCAACGTCGCATCCCCGCGACGGGCCGCATCCAGGGCACGAAAAAAATTCTGACGGGGTTGGGGCAACAACCGCAACACGACGCCAAAACCGATGGGATCCTTGCCCGCCAGGGCGCGGGCCCGGGCCTCGTGATCCGTGATCACCATTCTGGACCAGAACGGATGATCGGATCCGGTGCGGGAGACGAGATCCCATCCCTCCCGGTACAGTTCACGCCACACCGGGAAGGCATCCTCGACCCGCCCCAGCCGCAACAGTCCCCCCAGTCGCGCCAACCGGGCGGGCTGGGATCTGGCGGGATACTTGACGAACCAGTTTTCCGCCGTCTCGCCCCCCGCATCCAGCATCCGTTTTTCCATCAGTTTGGCCACCCGATCCCCCTGGGGATGGTTGGGCCAACGTTCCAAAAAAGCCTCCAGCAGGGCGTTGGTGGCCGGATAATCCGGATGCAGCAGCAGTTCCAACTCCAGATACGAGGTGAGCAGATCGTTTGCAGGCCATGCAGAACGATCCAACAGGGTCTCCAAAGGCCCATCCTGCTCCAATACGGCAAAACGACGCCGAAACCCAACCACCGGATCCTCATCGACCGCAGCCCAGGAGAGTCCGGAAGGAACCAGCAGTGTCAACACCACAACAGGAAGTAAGAGCAAATTCACCGACGGCTTCCCCATGCATTGTGTAAAGGTCAGTCAATCCCATCAGCCGTGAGTCAAACAGGCCAACCCGGACGCCAAACCTAAAAAAGCGCCTCGACAAACTGTCGCGCATCAAAGGGGCGCAAATCCTCCAAACCCTCGCCCACCCCGATGAAACGCACCGGCAGTTTGAATTTTTCGCTCAACCCCACCACCACCCCGCCTTTGGCCGTGCCATCGAGCTTGGTGACCACCAGCCCGGTGATGCCGATGGCGTCATGGAACTTCTGCACCTGACTCACGGCGTTCTGGCCGGTGGTGCCATCCAGGACCAACAGGGTTTCGTGAGGCGCGGCAGGATCCAGACGACTCAGCACCCGCTTGATCTTCTTCAACTCTTCCATCAGATTGCTTTTAGTGTGCAGCCGTCCGGCGGTATCGGCGATCAACACGTCGAACCGTCGCGCCCGGGCGGCGGCAAAGGCGTCATGTACCACCGAAGCCGAGTCCGCATCCTGTCCCTGGGAGATCACCGGACACCCGCAACGGTCCCCCCACTGCTGCAACTGGGCCACCGCCGCCGCCCGATAGGTGTCGCCGGCCGCCAACAGCACCTTCTTCCCGATGGACTTGTGATAGGCGGCCAGCTTGCCGATGGTGGTGGTCTTGCCCACCCCGTTCACCCCCACCACCAGAATCACCCGGGGAGAGACATGAGGCAGTTCGGGAACCGCCCGCAAAACCGCCTCCATGTGGTCACGAATGGTCTCGCGCAGGGCCTCACGCATGGCGTCGGCATCTTTTTTCTGTTTGCGATCCAGGCGTTCTCTGGCCTCGCGCACGATGCTTTCCGAGGTCTCCACGCCAAAATCGGCCATGACCAGTTGATCTTCCAACTCTTCCAGCAAGGACTCATCCACCTTGCCCCCGACAAACAGATCCTCCAAAGGGGTATTGAGGATCTGACGGGTTTTGGCCAGACCGTCCTTCAAACGGGCAAAGAATGACATGAAAACAATTCTCCCTTCAAGCAGGCGTCACGGAACCGAGGGTTTCCGCGCCGCGATCTTTTCCAACTCCCCCCAGAATGGCTCCTCCCCCCGATAACCACGAAACCGACCCAGTTCCCGCCCCTGACGGTCCACCAACAAAAAAGTCGGATAAAACCGAATCTCCCAGGAGAGGTTTTCCCACTCCCTGGAAGGGGAAAACTGCTCCACCACCTCCATGGGAAAACGATGTCCCAACCCGGTCCGGGGATAGACCGGAGCCACGGTTTGCATGAACGCCTTGCAATAGGGGCAATAATCGCTGGTAAAGACAACCAGACGACCGGAAACCGGTTCCGGCTTCGGCTTCGGCTCGTCGGCCAGCACAGAGGCCGCCCAACTCATGAGCAGCGCAACGACCAAAAGTGTGGAACGCCTGGGGGTGATCACGTTGGCACAATCGACCTTTCATGGTCCGAGGGTACGTAAAGAAAATTTCTTCCACCATACAACAATTCCAGCCACGAATGCAAAATTCCACAAAACACCCCCCATCAGACCGGGAGTCGCATGCCCCCGGATGATCAACGCCCCTTGGCAGGCAGCCTGTTCCGGTCCAACAATGACCTTTTGGATTCTTTCCATCCACCAATCCCACCCCGCGCCGATCCCATGACCCCACCCCGACTTTCCGTGATTGTGCCCACCTGGAACGAAGCCGCGACCCTGCCCGACCTCCTGGCCCAGTTGCGCCGCCAGACCGGAGTGACCCTGGAGGTTCTGGTCTCAGACCCCGGTTCGACGGATGGCACCCGGGCATTGGCCCACCAGTGGGGCGCCCAGGTGGTGGCATCCCCCTGTCGGGGCCGAGGGGCGCAGATGAACGCCGGAGCCAACATCGCGACGGGACGGGATCTGCTGTTTCTGCACGCCGACTCCGGCTTGGCCGATCCCCGACTGTTGCAACGGGCGCTGGTCCACCTGGACCACATCCGCGCCCACTCCGGGGATCGATGGGCCGGGCACTTCCGGTTGCGGTTCGTCGATCCGCCCTTCGCCCCCCCCTGGATTTTACGTTATTTCGAGCACAAAACCATGCTCAACCGACCCGAAGGGATCCACGGTGACCAGGGGTTGCTGCTCTCTCGCCGTTTTTTCGAGGAACTGGGAGGATTCAACACCGGACTGCCCTTTCTGGAAGACCAACACCTCTCCCGACAGGTGGCCCATCTGGGCCGCTGGACCACCCTGCCCGGCACCCTGGAAAGCTCCGCCCGACGCTTCCGTCAAGAGGGGGTAATCCGGCGCATGCTGCTCAACGCCATGATCCTGACCAGCTTCCACACGGACTTTGCCGGATTTCTCCAGCACGCCCCCACCCTCTACCGGACCCAGGACGCCACCCAACCCCTGCGGCTGATCCCGTTTTTGCGTCTCATCCGCGACCTCGACCGGGCAACAAAGCGGATCGAAGCCTGGCAACGCTGGTATCGCATCGGTCGATTCCTGCGCCGCAATTTGCTGTGGCAACTGTTTTTTCTGTTGGATCTGCTGGTCACACCCCTCCGCCCTCCGGAGCGTTTTCCCCTGCTGGCATTGCACGATCGGGTGGTGCAACCCCTGCTGGATTTCACCCCTTTGGACGCGGTGTTGGCCCTGCTGACCCGGCTCGGAACCACCCTGGCCACTTTTGAAAGTTGCAAATCACGAAAATAGATGATAACATATTGCTGAATACTGTTTTCAACACAACCAACGATCTCCTGGAGTCCCACGCATGCGACTTGCCGACATCAAGATGCGTCCCAAACTGCTTGGCCTGTTTCTGCTGGTGGGCTTGGCCCCCCTGGCCATTGCCGGCTGGTATGCGGCCAGACAAGCGGATCAGGCCATCATGAAGCAAGCCTTCAACCAATTGAACGCGGTTCAGGCGATCAAAAAGGGACAAATCGAAAAATTCATGTCCGAGCGCTTCGGGGATCTGAATGTCCTGGCCGCTTCCGGAGATGTGAAACGGGCCATCGAGAGTCTGGAAGCGGCCTTCGAGGTGGATGGCAAAAAAACCGGCGGACCCAAATGGAACCAGGAAGTTCCCATCCATACCCAATGGCTGGATCACTTCACCAAAGAGTATGGCTATTATGATCTATTCCTGATCGCCATCGATGGCGACGTGGTGTATTCCTTCGCCAAGGAGTCGGATCTGGGCCAGAATCTCCTCACCGGCCCCCTCAAGGAGAGCAGTCTGGGCAAAGCCTTCTCCAAGGCGATCACAAACAACGCCACCAGTTTTGGCGATTTCGAGCCTTACGCCCCGTCCAAGGGAGAACCCGCCGGATTCATGGTGGCGCCGATCCAACACAACAACAAGCCAATCGGCGCCATCGGGCTGCAACTCTCCCTGGATGCCATCAATGCGGTCATGCAGCAACGCGACGGCATGGGTCAAACCGGTGAAACCTATCTGGTCGGCTCGGACAAACGGATGCGCTCCGATTCCTTCCTGGACAAACAGGGCCATTCGGTGAAAAGCTCCTTCGCCGGATCGGTGGAGAAAAATGGTGTGGATACCGAAGGCTCCCGCGAAGCCCTGGCGGGCAGGAACGGTACCAAGGTGATCATCGACTACAACGGCAATCCGGTGCTGTCCAGTTTTTCGCCGATCAAGGTGGCGGATGCGGTCTGGGCGGTGCTGGCCGAAATCGATCTGGCAGAGGTGCGTCAACCCATCGAAGCCCTGATCCTGACCATCGGCCTGTTGGGCCTGACCATCGCGGTGGTGGTGGGATTGATCGCGTTGTATATCGCCAACAGCATTGCCAATCCGCTGATCAAGGGGGTGGAACTTGTCCAAACTGTGGCCAGAGGAGATTTGACCGCCACCATTCAACTGGATCAGAAAGACGAAGTAGGCCTGTTGGCCAACGCCCTCCTGGAAATGCTGGAAAAACTGCGTCAGATCATCGGCGAGGTCTCCATCGCTGCCGAACAGGTCTCCGCCGGCAGCCACGAAATCTCCAACTCCGCGCAAAATCTCTCCCAGGGGGCCACCGAACAGGCCGCCTCGGTGGAAGAGACCTCCTCATCCATGGAAGAGATGGCTTCCACCATTCAAACCAACACCGACAACGCCAATACAACCCGTACCATTGCCCAGAAAGCCTCCAAGGATGCCGCAGCCGGGGGAGAGGCGGTCAATCAGGCGGTCACCGCCATGAAACAAATCGCCTCCAAAATCGGCATCATCGAAGAGATTGCCCGTCAAACCAATCTGCTGGCCCTGAACGCCGCCATCGAGGCGGCCCGGGCCGGGGAACACGGCAAAGGATTCGCCGTGGTGGCCGCCGAAGTGCGCAAACTGGCGGAACGCAGTCAGGTGGCGGCGGGAGAAATCAGTCATCTCTCCTCTTCCAGCGTGGGCATTTCCGAGCAGGCGGGCCAGATCATCAACCAGTTGGTTCCGGACATCCAGAAAACCGCCGAACTCATCCAGGAAATCGCCGCCTCCAGCCAGGAACAAAGCCAGGGGGCTTCCCAGATCAATCAGGCGATCCAGCAACTGGATCAGGTGATCCAGCAAAACGCCGGAGCCTCCGAAGAGATGGCCGCCACCGCCGAAGAACTCAATGCCCAGGCCGACATGATGCGCCAATCCATCGCCTTCTTCAAACTCGGCGATCAACCCGCCCAAACGGCCCGGAAACCCGCTCCCGCCCGTTCCAACAAACCGCTCCAGATCGCCACCCGCCATGCCGCCGCCCCCAAGGCGCTCCCGGCCCCCGGCAAACGCTCCGGTGGCGTGCCCCAGCTCAAATCCAGAACCTCGGATGACGAATTCGAGTCCTTCTGATCCTCCGCCAGGAGCCTCGGCGATGGCGCGGGATCCGGTCACGGTCAATCCGGATGCGGACGCGCCATCGCTGCGGTCTGATTACATCACCCGCAATCAAACCCGTTTCCTGGAAGCGGTCAACCGTTTCAACCGGGAATCCCCTCCCGGTCCCGCCGGGGTGTTTGCGGGGCTGTTCGCGTTTCACTGGCTGCGCCAGGAGATCCACCCCCTCCACCGCAACCCGATCCTGGCCATATCCCGCAATCCCGACCACGCCTGGCTGGCCACCCTGCTGGATCAGGCCCACGATCCGGACCATTTCGTGGCCGGTTTCCTCGACCACTGGCATCACGCCCCTCCCGATCACCCCAAAGCCGAAGCACTGCGCGCTTGGCACACCCAGCATCCGGTCAATCCCCAGGCCGCCATCCTGGCCACATGGCAACGGATGAACCCCTTCGGCTACGGCCTGCAAGAAGGCATCCGCCACATCCAGCAGCACCAGAAAACCATCGCCTCGGAGACCGGTGGACCCCTGGACCGGGAACGAATGGCCCTGGTGGATGGATTGCCCTCACCCGGATCCGTCAAACCCTGGTCCAAGGCGGGATTCATCCCCCGCATGGCCTGTTCCCAATCCTGCCGCCACTGCATGTTCGTATGGCGGGATCCGGTCAAACAGCCCCTGGATCCCACCCCGCTGCTGCATTGGATCAACCGTCACACCCCCTCGATTCTGTTCACCGGGGGAGAGTTGCACGATCAATTGCCTCTCTTTCATCAAGCCATCCGGGAAATGGATCGGGTGCAATCCTTCGCGATTCTGCTCAACGGCGCCACCGCCGACTCACCGGACGCGGCCAAGGCCCTGTTTCAATCCCTGGAAGAGGCCCGCAGCCGTCGTCCTTCCCGCAGCCAACCCGCCGGGATCACCCTGCAAATCAGTTTCGACGAATATCATCAAGAGATTCTGGCCAATCGGGACGGATCCCTCCGGGAACGCATTCCGGTGGCCCATATCGCCCATCTGATTCGGGCCTCGGTGGCGTTTCCGCACATTCGTCTGGTCCTGCTCCACAAACAAAACCGCCTCAACTTCTCCCGCGCCCTGCTGGAACAAGGGGTGATTCCCAGACTCATCCGGGCACTCCAGGCCCAGGGGGAAGAGTTGCGTCTGATCCGTCACGCCCTCTCCCCACGCCTCAAGGCGGATCCGGTGGATCGGAATCGCACCGGCCCGATCATCCGCGATGCCGTATTCGCGCTGGCTTCCCACCCGACCCATCCGATCCACTGGATGAGTTCCACCATCGACGCCTATGGCCGGGCCGCGTTACTCGATCCGAGCGAATACGTGAACGAACGTCTATATCTGCGAGACATTCTCGACCACGGCGCCCCGGACGGGGAACGGTTCGACACCGATCCCATGATCCGCGCCGACGGCATGGTGAGCTGTTTTGCGGCCAATCATCTGTGGTTGGGAAATCTGGGGGAGGAGAGCCGGGAGACCATTTTGGCCCGACACGGCAAGGATCCGCTGCTCAAAGCCCTGGAGCGGTTCGATCCCAGGGTGCCACGATTTTATCAAGAGGCTGCCCAGGATCTGGAAACCCGGATCGCCCAGGCCACCGGACCCCATCATCTGTTTCATCATTTGACCGAACGGGCCGGGATGCGTCTTTATCTGACCCGCAGACTACTTGGCATTCCGGGCTGAGGCGACCTTGGCCTGAAGGGATTCCATGGCGTCGTCGTGCATTTTGGTGGAGTATTGCTCCATGACCATGCTGTCCCGTCTGGCCAACGCGGAAAAGACAATCCGCATGGCCATGGAGCCATCCATGGGGGAAACATCCAGAATATTGCCTTCCAGAACCATCGGCACCGGACCCAACACGATGGTATCGTCCAACTCGACATATTTCAAAGGCAACGAAAAATCCACGGAGACCGGCTCGAACAGCAACACCTCCGGCAAACGACACCCCTTTTCCAACAAAACGCGCACGCCGCCGCTGGCGACATTCAGGATCATCCCGCGAAACAGCCGTTTGCCCAGTTTCATGCTCACCGGCATGGGTTTGTCCGGAGACACCCGCAAAAAACGACGACATCCGACCGCCCCATCGGTCAGACGAATGTTGACCAGCGAAGCAAAACCCTGGACCCCATCCACCTCGCGGATCAACGCCTTGAGCCCCTGGGGCAGGTGGGGCAGAGAAAGAAAGGTCTGTTTTTCCTCTTTCATGGTGTGCAACTGCATGGGAGGCACCTGAACCAGCACCTCTTCCTTGCTGTAGCGCAACACCAACCCCAGATCGGAAAACGGCACCCCCTGAAACGAATTATAAAAGGTGATCTCGGCAATCCGACTGTGAACCGTGCCGAACTCCCGTTCGATGTCCACATAACGCAGGAAAAACGGATCATCCAGAAAAACCGACATCCGGCACAAAGGCGCCTCCTGGAGCATGCAGACATGTTCCTTGAAGGCGATCGGCTCCTGAAAAAACAGCCCCAGACCGCGAATGATCCCCTTGAGCAAGGCGCACAGCTTGCGCCGTGACACGTAGGCCACCGCCACTTCGCCATGCTTGAGCCGATAGGTGCGGATGTCCGGGGGCATGACTCCGGATTCGATATTGGCGAACGGGGCCAATACATGGCTTTGCAGATGTTCGAGGATATCGAGGGTTTTCCACTCTTTGCGCAGAATTCCCATGGAACGACCCATGGTCACGAGACCGGGACTCATGTGCTGGCCAAACAGTTCCAGGGTCTGGGTGAGGGGCTGCTTGAGCTGTTTGGCGGAAAGCTCGAACAGGTCACTGGCCAGAGAGTCCGGGTAGTAGCGATCCGGCTCGAACTCCTGATCATGAAGGTTGGCTGCCTGAAGGGCACGGCTCCACGCCCCCTCGCCCAGGCGGGCTTCCAGAAAATCCTCCAATGCCAGAAACATGATGCCATGCATATCAAGAAACCGAAACAAGTACCGTGTTGAACAGGGCCAGAAGAGCGGGAAGGACAATCCTCTGGTGTCAAAATACGCCAAAACCCGCCAGGATGAAATGGCCATACCCATGTTCGGAAGCCCAGGCCAGCATTTTTTCCCGGGAAACACCACTCAGGAACGTTTTTTTCCTTTCGGCCCCGGGTGCTGGGCGGCATTATTCAAATCTGTTTGCACCCTTTCAACCCCCCTATCGAAAAAAAAAGCTCGGAGTCTCGCACATGGCGAAGGAAACCCATCATCGATTGATCATTCTCGGTTCCGGACCGGCTGGCTACACTGCGGCCATCTACGCGGGTCGCGCCAACCTGAAGCCCGTGTTGATTCAAGGCATGCAACCCGGCGGCCAATTGACCACGACCACGGAAGTGGACAACTTCCCCGGTTTTGAACAGGGCGTTCAAGGCCCGGAACTGATGGAAAAAATGCGTGCCCAGGCCGAACGGTTCGACGCCTCCATGGTCTACGACACCATCACGACAACCGATCTCACCACCCGTCCATTCCGGCTGATCGCCGACTCCGGAGATGTCTATACTTGCGACGCCCTGATCATCTCCACCGGCGCCTCGGCCCGCTGGCTGGGTCTGGAGTCGGAACAAAAACTGAAAGGATTCGGGGTGTCGGCCTGCGCCACCTGTGACGGATTTTTCTTCCGGGGTCAGGAGATCGCCGTGGTGGGCGGTGGCAACTCGGCAGCCGAGGAGGCGATTTTTCTGACCAATTTCGCCACCAAGGTCTATCTGGTCCACCGTCGGGACCGGCTGCGGGCCGAACAGGTCATGCAGGACCGGGTGCGCAACAATCCCAAAATCCAACCGGTCTGGAACTCGGTGGTGGAAGAGATTCTGGGAGAGGCCGGCAACGGGGGAGTGCGGGGAATCCGACTGAGAAATGTCAAGAATGGCGAAATCCAGGAATTGCCCTTGACCGGGGTGTTCGTGGCCATCGGTCACTCGCCCAACACGGAGATTTTCGGCGATCAGTTGGAAAAAGACGAAGCCAACTACCTGATCACCAAACCCGATTCCACCGCCACCACCATTCCCGGTGTCTTTGCCGCTGGTGATGTGCAGGATCGGCATTACCGTCAGGCCGTTACCGCCGCCGGCACCGGGTGCATGGCCGCCCTGGAAGCCGAACGCTACCTCACCGAACTGGACGATTCGTCACACAGCTAAACCAAACCATGACCGTCTTGTCCCTGGGGTGGACCAGGGACAAGACGGTCATCACTGGCATAGATTGCGTCAATCCTGCATTTCAGGATCTCGAATCACCAATCCCGCTCAATCCCCGGAATTCTTGCCATTCGACTGCCCGGACTTCTTGGCATCCTTCTTGGCGGCATCCTTCTTGGCACCCTCTTTCTTGGCGGCATCCTTTTTGGCGGCATCCTTCTTGGCGCCGTCCTTTTTGGCGGCATCCTTCTTGGCACCATCCTTTTTGGCGCCGTCCTTCTTGGCGGCATCCTTCTTGGTGGATTCCTTTTTGCCGACTTCTTTCTTGTCCGCTGTTCTTGCCTTGGAATCCTGTTTGGCAGAGTCCTTGTTCGCGGATTTGTTCGCATCATCCTTTTGATCTTTCGACTTTGAGGCATCCGCGGATTTGGAACCTTTGGTAAATTTACCGTTTCCGCTCATCTGATTGTTTGAAAAATCCCCAACATACTTATCGCCGTTCGGATAAATGAACGTACCCTTGCCATCCATCTTATTATTCTTGTATTCTCCGGTATAGACGCTTCCATCCGGATAGGTAAATTTACCTTGACCATGAATCATGCCATTCTTGTATTCTCCGGTATATTTACTGCCATCCGAATACGAGTAAGTCCCTTTCCCGTTGACACAGTCTCCGGAAATACATCTTTCCTGAGCCTGCCCTGTCGAGACGGTAGCAAAAAACAATAACAGAGCAACCAATACTTTTGAATACGGAATTTTCATGTCTTGCATCCTTGTAGCAAAGAAAAAAGAGATCCAGCTCGCGCCATGGTCCGGCATGGGGCGGCAATCCAAACACTCGACACTGAGATCATCCTTGGGCTGATTTCCCATAATACGTCATCGGAGGTTGACCTTGCCAATTTTTTTTTCAGTTTCCGATCAACTCTTCAGGATCATGGCTTTCAGGCGGGACAGATCCGCCCGTTTGCCCAGGCACACCAACAGGTCATTGGAGGCGAAACGGTAGTCGGGACCGGGATTGAACAGCAACTTTTCCCCGGGTCGCTGCACGGCCATCACGCTGCATGCGTAATCCGCACGCAGCGCCGACGAACCCAGCAACACGCCATGCAGTTGAGATCCCAACGGAATGCGCACCGGTTCCATGGCCAATTCCACCAGGGGACGGGCCGGATGACCATGCCCCCCCAAAGCCTCGCTCATGACATCGAGTTGGGCCGGATGACCCAGACACACCACCACATCCCCCACACTGAAACGCAATCCCGGTTTCGGGGTGAAATGAATCTGCTGTCCCCCGGACACAGCCACAGCCACCACCATCAGGCTGAACCGCTCGCGAATCTGCGCATCCTGAAGCGTCACCCCGTCGAGGAAAGAGCCGGCCTGCACCTGAAATTCCGCCACCTCCTGATCTTCGAGGGGATTGCCTGCCGCCTTCATCGCCGAGGCCCGTTTCAACCGCTCCAGATCATCCTTGTGGCCCAGACAGATGATCACGTCGTCCGAACGGAGCATATGGTTGGCCTGGGGGTTGAAGGTCAACCCCTCTCCTTGCGAAATGATGCCGATCACAATGGCGTTGAAACCATGGCGCAGATCCGAATCCCGCAACGTCACCCCATCGAAGACCGAGCCGGGACGAATGGCAATCTCTTCCATTTCAAACGCGGCGTGGGCCTGATCCAAAGCCAGACGCAAAAACTGCAAAGCTCCGGGTCGCAAGGCGGTCTGCGCCATCTGTTGTCCGGCGTTTTGAAACGGCAAAATCACCCGATCCGCACCCACCCGTTGCAGACGCTGTTCGGAACTGGGCTGGCCACCACAGGCCACAACAAAACATTTAGAATTGATCTCCCGCACCAAAAGAATAATATAAACATTGGTCGCCTCATTGAGAATGGCGATGATCACCCCCACAGCCCGGGACAATCCGACCCGCTCCCAGGTCTCCTGAGCCGTAGCATCCCCCTGAACCGCGATCCATCCCTCGCGAATGGCCCGATCCACCCGCTGCTGATCCAGATCGATGGCCACAAAGGGTTTCTTCTCATTGAACAGATTCTGGCAAGCCACCAGACCCAGAGCATCGAGACCGCATACGATGAAATGGTTGCGCAGGCGTTCGATTTGCCGCTCCATGTGAAACTCCTTCAGGTTGAACAACCGATCGGTAAAAACCGACACCACCAACGAAGTCATCAAGACCGTGATCGACATCCCGGTCAACACCCCCACGGAGGCGATGACCCGTCCCACCTCGGTCACCGGCGCAATGTCACCATAACCAACCGTGGTAATGGTGATGATCGACCAGTAGACCGCGGCTCCCAAAGAACTGACCTTGTCGTTGACCCCGTATTCGGCCAGAAAAAAGGCCACAGCCACAGTCCCCCAGATGACCACCCCGGCCAGCAACAACGACACCATCTCGTAGCGTCGTTCTCCCAGAATGCTGGTCACAAAGGCGATGCGCCGCGAATAACGGAAAAACTTCAACAACTGGATGACGCGAAACAGACGAAAAAAACGAAAAGTCGGCAGAATCGCCAACAGATCGATCAACGCCAAGGGATGAAACATCCAACGCAGCTTGTTCAGCGCCGCATGATACATTCCATCCAGAATTTCCCGATGTCGGGAAGAACGATAAATCCGACGACGGTATCGCTGCACCGCCAAACGATAGTCATCCCGAATCGAGGTACTGGTCCACCACCTCAACAAATACTCGCACACAAAGATATAATAAAACATATGATCGAAGAATACAAACAACGGGTGATGAGCAAACACGTCCCGTTCCGGATCCTGGGCATGATGGGCATTGACAATCAGCACCCCCAAAGACAACAAAAGCACTGCCATCATAAAAAAATGATACCAGCGTCGATAAGGACACGTAGGCTCCTCCATGACCCAATGAATGAAGCGCTTAACTTTCTGGTAAAGGCTGATCGATTCTTTTTCCATGAATTCCGCTGGGTCACTGCGCGAGAATAAAGATCCGATGGAATCGGGTACGGGATCCGGTGTTGTCAGGACATTCATAACAGTCCCGGGCCGAAACGACAGGCCATGCGGTTTTTTATCCCAGCCCACCCGACACGTCAACCTTCTGCACCGATTTCCGGATCGATCCGGGGGAATCGAAAATATTTTTCACTTGCATTTTTTCAAAAAAAGGGTGCAATAATCTGAAGCGAATGTCCCAGCTTTCGATCATGGCTCTTCACACGCATTACACATGGATCACAAGGAGTCGTCGGATGAACGAGAGATCCCGCAGCCATGCGTGGCGCACGGTCAATCGACTCTCCCTGGCTGTCCTGGTGGGCTGGACACTGGTTGTCGTCAGCGTGCTCATTTTGACTCTCCGCCAAGAACATCATCATGTATTGGATCAGGCCCGTGCCGAGGCCGTCACCCATCTGAACAAGGATCTCTCCTTTCGACAATGGGCCACCTCCCATGGGGGAGTCTATGTAGTGCCGAGCGCAACCACTCCCCCAAATCCCTATCTGCAACACCTGCCGGACCGAGACGTGACCACCAATCTGGGACAGAGTCTCACCCTGATGAATCCGGCCTACATGCTGCGGGAAGTGATGGAACGCTATACGGAAAGCTATGGCGTGCGTGGTCATATCACGGGTCTGTATCTGCTCAACCCCAACAACGCCCCGGACCTCTGGGAACAAGAGGCGCTCAACGCCTTCGAGCGGGGGGAACGGGAACGCATGGAACAGACCGAAATCGACGGCAAACCCTATCTGCGACTCATGCGGGCCATGATCATGGAACAGGGATGTCTGAAATGTCACGCGGCCAGCGGCATTCCCGTGGGTGGCATTCGGGGCGGAATCAGCACCGCCGTCCCCCTGACCCCCTACCTGAACGGCATCAAAACCATGACCCGTACCCTGGTGATGGGACATATGCTGTTCTGGTTGGCGGGTCTGGTGGCCTTGTGGTTCGGACGCCAACAAACCTTACGCTTTCTGGAGACCCAGGCCCAGACCCGGTTGGCCCTGGAAGAACGGGAAGCCCGTTTCAAAAGCATTTTCTTCGACTCCCCCAGCGCCTTGTGGGAAGAGGATCTTTCCGAGGTCAAGCACTACCTGAATACCCATCATCCGAATGTGACCACCATCACCCCGGAAATCGCCCTCGAATGCGCACGACGCACCCGAATCCTGTCGGTCAATCAGGCCACCCTGACCCTGATGAAAGCCCGCGACAAAGAGACCCTGCTGGCCAGTGTGGAACCATTCCTCGACGCCAACTCCCTGAAGGTATTCGGACAGGGATTGCAAACGTTTCTCCAGGGTCAAACCCGCTTCATCGCCGAAGCCACCCAGATCACCCTGACCGGAGAAGTGATCTGGGTCTCCATCTCCTCCTCTTTGGCTCCGGGGTGCGAAACCGACTGGAGCAAAGTCTTCGTCTCCATGAACGACATCACCCAGCGCCGACAGGCGGAAACCCAACTGCGGGATGAACTGGAACGCAACCGCTATCTGACCCGGGCTTTGGATCAGGATCTGCTCCGCCGCAAACAGGCGGAAGATGCCATGCGACAGGCCAAGGAGGCCGCCGAACGGGCCAACAAGGCCAAAAGCGAATTCCTGGCCATCATGAGCCATGAAATCCGCACCCCCATGAACGTGGTGATCGGCATGGGGGATGTGCTGCTGGAATCCCCCCTCAACGACGAACAAAGGGAATACCTGAAAAAACTCCAGGACGCAGGATCAGGACTGATGGAGTTGATCAATCAGATCCTGGACCTCTCCAAGATCGAAGCCGGACACCTGCGCATGATGGAAGAACCGGTCAACGTGGGGGAAGTGGCCTGCGAAGTGGCGGGTCTGTTGCGTGTGGTCGCCACAGGCAAAGGACTGAACCTGGAATGCGCCATCGCTCCCGGACTGCCGCCGCGCATCATGGCCGACCGGATGAGACTCAAACAGGTGCTGTTCAATCTGTTGGGCAATGCCATCAAGTTCACGGATTCGGGTCAGGTATCCCTGTCGGGACAACTGGATCCCAATCGACCGGATGAACTGCTGCTGATGGTCCACGATACCGGCATCGGCATCAGTGCGGAAATGAGCCACACCATTTTCGATCCTTTCACGCAAGTGGATTCCAGCGTCACCCGTCGCCATGGCGGTACAGGACTGGGGCTGACCATCTCCAGACGCATCGTGGAGTTGATGGGCGGTCGCATCACCCTGGAAAGCCAACCCGAATCCGGCAGCCTGTTCCGGGTCAACCTGCCGATCCGTCCGGCAGAGGAGGTTCACCCTTCCATCACTCCCCCGGCTCCGCCTGCGGGCAATCAACCCTGTCCGGCGTTGCGCATTCTGCTGGTGGAAGACTCCGAGGACAACCGCCTGCTGATTCGCACCTTTCTCAAAAGCACGCCCCACCACCTGGAGATGGTGGAAAATGGTGAAGAGGCGGTGGAAGTGGTCCAGACCCAATCCTTTGATCTGGTGTTCATGGATGTGCAGATGCCGATCATGGACGGCTATACCGCCACGCGCCTGATCCGCGCCTGGGAACGGGAACACCACCACCACCCGCTCACCATCATCACCCTCACCGCCCATGCCCTGGACGGGGAAGCGGATCGAAGCCGGGAGGCGGGTTGCGACCTCTATTTGAGCAAACCCATCAAGAAACAAAAACTTCTGGAGGTGATTCAACAGTTCGGCGCCACCCGCAACCCGGCCTGATCCCTCTGTTCACCCCTCGGGAAACAGCTCCGCGAACCGGGCCAGAAAAGCCCGTTTCGCCTCTTCCGGAGACCAGCCGACAATCTCCAATCCAGGCACCGGATCGGGCATCCGGCCCCAGGATGCCGGTTCCGGCCCCATCAGCACCGCTTTTTCACTGGCCAGCAACGCCAGATCCGCCTGTTTCACCCCTTCGGGCGGCTCGGGTGAGTCCAGTCCGAAACGGTCGGCAATCACCGCAAGCAAACGCTCCTCCCAGGGATGAAAGGCCGGCAAGACCCGCTTCACCGGCTTGGGAATGTCGGAAAGATAAGCCTCCGCGGCATCATGCAGCAATCCCCAGCGGGCATCCCCGGCCCCCACCACCCGTGACACATACACCGAATGTTCCGCCACGGAATAAAACTTTTGGCAGTGTCCATTGAAACGACACAGCATGGACAAGGCGTGGGCGATGTCCAAAATGGCGATCTCTTCAGGCCGGGCATCCATGGGCCAGAATTGAATGCCTGTATAGGTCTGAATCCACGCCCCGTCCCGCTGCTGCCCCATGATCGCGCTCCACTCGTTTCCATTCACTGTCGGGATGAAATCACCCCGCTATTTCTTGGCAACCTGACACTCCATGACAAAGCCCATTTTGTCGCTGACCATCAGCAACCGCATCGGCTCGCCCGGTTTGGAAAGTACCGTCACCCCCTCGGCCCGGAAGCCTTTGGGAATTTTACCCACCCAGGTCACCTCATCCTGACTCTCCTGCCACCACCCCAACTGAAACGGCAAATCACTGCCCGAACCAGTAGCTCCCACCAAGATCAGGAATTCATTGTTCTTGCTGCCGGGGATCGCGGTCATGTCCCGGATGCCCGCCGACTCTTTCTTGCCGATATCAAAATCTTTTTCCAGTTTCAAGGCGTGCCATTTGACCACCGACGGCTTGCCCTGGGGATCCACACGGGTGGCCAGCACATGCATGCGCCCGTCGGTCACCGGTCCACGGAAGCCAAAATACAACTGGTCATTCTGGGCGGCCAGCCCTTCCACATTGATGCCATCCTCGCCCTCTTCGGTATTGATCTTCTTGTTCCAAGGAGGCGCGGCGGATTGGGTCAACCAGCTCTGAAAGCCCTCTCCGGAGGGAATCTTACGGATCGACTCCGCCACCCAGGGTTGCTGGGGCGTGGTCCCCTTGACGAGACGGAATTGCAACACAGTATCCCGTGCCTTTTTGTTGTTCAAACTGTGGGAGGCGGAAGCCACAAACTCACCATTGGGCAGACGGGCAATGCCTTCCAGATCCTTGGGACGATATTGATCCACCAAGGAAGCCGTCAAAAGAGGAAAGGCACGAATGGTTTTGCCATCCTTGCCATCCACGACGCTGGAGGGCTTGAACACAAACAAGGAATGGGGAGAGGCTTCATCGGAAACCGCCACCGCCATTTCGGAGACCGGATCCCAGGCCACCCCCGACGGCTCCAACGCGTCTTTCTCCGCCACCAGACGAGGCAACTTCTTGACTTCGTCCGGACAGGAAAGCTTCCACGCTCCGGCCTGGGCATCTCCCAACAGACCCAACACCATCAACAATCCAAAACCGGTTGAAAAGATCTTTTTCATATCATCCTCCCCATGTTTTCGATAAAAAAAACGCACACCGGATTCCGAAATTTCTGAATCACCAAGTGCGTGGAACAAAGGCGTCGTCA
>JADGAZ010000012.1:0-105283 GCA_015231755.1 Magnetococcales bacterium
GGTTTCGGTGGATCTTCTGCAACGCCTGAACTTCTCCCATCGCAAACGGTTGCTCCAGGGTGAAGCCGGAAAAGCCACAAAAAAATTGCAGATACGGGTTCTCCTGGATCTGCAGAACCGTCTCCTCGTCGGTCCACCTCTGGCGATGTTTGATGATCACCGCACCCACCATCAACCGGGCCGGTTTGGCAGGCGTTCCCTGGTCCGCGCTCATGCCGCTGTAATAGGCGGCGGCAAACTCCTCCCAGGGAACCACCTCAGCCAGTTTGACCCACCGGTTGTTCGGGTCAAGATTTCTCTCGAATGGACTCTCAAAACCGGGCAGGCTGGGCTGCTTTTTGTCGGGCTCTCGGATCATGGGTGCAAGCCTTTTGGGCCAAAAGGGCTGAAAACCATACATCCGAATACTATCATAAATACGATTTCATGTACAGTTTCAATGTGTTGGACTTTCTGAGGATGCCCTATTTATCAGACATTAGAATCTAGAAAGATCGTTCTAAAACATAATTCTGTTCTAATCCTGCAATATCCTATTCCAATAGTTGACATATAACAATATGAATCTTATTCACCTTGTAAACTTTTCTTATCATAATATTTGAATCCTTTTTTTATCCACTCTTGATCTTCTGGATCATCTCCATGGGGAGGTGATCCATACCATTCACCCCATTCCTTTTTGGACGTCCCAGCGTGCCCCTGTGCCTATCCTGCGCCTCTGAGTAAGATCTTTTCTGGAATTCCTAATGCTTTTCCTGTGGCCCCATAATTGAAGTTACCAAAATTTTGAAATTTTCCATCTCGTTGCTTAAAGTCCCAATCCCCCTTGTTTATAACTTTCTTGTAAAACCAATGCCAATCATTTCTATGTCTTGCGGCCTCTTTAATATTATCATCAATACTGACATCTTCTGGTTCATGCTCTGGCTTTTCGGTTGTGATTTGTGTACCAGATTTTGAATAATTTCCATTGCATGTTACATATCTTATGCCAGCGTTGTTTGTCCTTGTCCAGCATTGAAAATATATAGAGTCAATTTTAGACTGAAAGATGTCAGATGTAATATTATCAAGTTCTTCTCTTTCAAGTGAAAAGTATTCGTAAATACTAAAAGGAGTCAATTCAGAAAGACGTCTCAAGTCTTCATGGGATTCACTTGTCAAGAATGCTCTGTTTGGGCTTATCGGAGTGATTTGCATGTCTGACAATATATTATTGAAACAAATTTTTTCTTGATCGGGCTTGTTGATATTTAAAAATTTGTTGTACATACGCATTCCAAGTTCAACTCTAACAATTGCTGCAATTAAAATAATCGATTTTAAATTTATATTTTTGGTAATATTAACTTCAATCAACAATCCGTAAGACGTGCTAATGCGTATTTCAAGATTACCACATGTCGATTTTTGATGCAAATGAAACATGGCAGCCTCCAAAATTTAATGACTGAAGTAGTCGATGGTGAAAGATATTAAAATTATGCCAATACTAGACAGTAAATATAATATGAAATTCTTCTCTAAATCGCACCTATCTTGGAATTCGTAGTTTTTTCGTATCGGGATCCAGGCAGCAGTCTTTCACCCAAAGCCGGTCTGCAAGTTCGTATGGAGATTGGTTGATATCGTCCTGAAATTTCGCTACACGGTCAATGAGTTTCTTGTTGGTTGTATGGCTGAAGAAATAGGTGACATCCTCGCGTAACCATCAAGTTGATGGCGTTCTTCACTTCTCCGCAGATGGCGTCCTGGATTCTTTGGAAAAAAGGGGGTGGCCACCTGTATGGCGAAACACCTGGGATTCAGGACCATGTTCATTATATCCATGAATCCAGCGCATCAGGGTCTGATAATGTCGCGAAATTCGTTTGGCCAATTGGGTGGGATAACTCCCCTGAGCCATCTCTAGAGCGCCAGCAAGCGTTCCCGAGTCCGCTGGCTCTGCATTCACAGAGCAGGTGACGCAACTCCTCCAGGGAGTGTCCCCACCGGGTATATTCTACCCTTCAGCATGTCACACCTCCGGATTAAGGAAAGTCTCATGCTGATTATGTCTTGGTTGTGATCAAGAAACTACGTATCCCGTGATCGGTGCGGTTTAGAACCATCCATCCAGAGACCGGGCCACCCGTTTGACCGGCGGAAACTGGTTGAAGGCCAGACCGTGGGCCTGGAACCAGGGGGAGTGTTCCAGCAGGGGGATCAACTCGGCCCGTTTGTTCAAGGTGCGGTCGATGCCCACTACCAGCGGGGGCGGGGTGGTGATGTGGTCGAGGCGGTTCAAGCGGCGGGGCAGTTGACTGGCGTGCCAGCGGTGAAACAGTTCCAGATGGGCCAACATCCCGCTTTGATGGCGGAAACTGAAATCCGGCACCACCAGTTCCTGACGCCCCAGATCCAGCAGGGTGGGATGGGGCAGAATTTCCCATTCCGGGATCTCTTTTTGGAACTGAGCGGCGAAGGTGACGAACTCCTCGGGGATGTAGGTGGCCACCCGACTGAAATGGGCGTGGAGACCGCTGGTTTCATCGAGTTCCAGGGAGGCGGTTTTGCCATCGATGCGGGTGGTGGCCTGGAGTTTCCAGCGGGACAGCCCGCAGACCGCCGGCAGAAAGGCGGCCAGCTTCAAGCCGTATTTGCGTTGCACGTCGAACAGGCTCAAGGGGCCGTCCAGTTCCAGGGTGAAACCGCCGACGGCGTGGGGGTCGTGGGTGACGGTGGCCAACAGTTGAAACCATTTCAGGTATTGAAAGAAAGTCCTTTGTCGTCCCGGATCCGGCTCTTGCATGCGGATGGTCAGCCGATCGGCCCAGAAAAGCGGACCCTGGGCCATGGCCATGTTGTAGCGGTGCAGCAGGGCTTCGGGTTCGATGGGGTCGAAGGCGATCAGGGGTTGACGGTCCGGGAGGTCGGCGTGGAGATCAAGGGCCAGTTGATCCGGATCCGCGCTTTGCATCGTCTGGGCCACGGCCTGACGAAAGGCTTCCAGATCGTTCATGCGGGGGGCTTTCAGATGGAGGGCCGCCGCCGCGAACGTGGCGAGACGACGCTCTTCCAGTCCCTCCAGGGATTCCCGAAAGGTGCAGCGGTCCAGCAGCAGCTTGTTCAACCCTTTGGCCACCAGCGGGGAGCGGAAGGCGTTGATGCGGGGCATGAGGGTTTCACTCAGCTCTTCCCGGCTTTGACCTTCCGCGGCGGCGTAGATCAGGGCGAGATCCCGGGCGAAGGTGCGCAGCAGTTCGTTGGTGGGATCGACAAAACGGGGCAGAATCTTGCCGCCCCGATGGTCGAAGCGCAGCAGTTCCCGATTCAACACGCTTGGTCTCCCCGTTGATAGGCCGAGTGCTGACGGCGGCGTTCGCTGGTGAAGGTTTCGGCGGTGTCTTGCGAGACCAGTTCATACAGAATGGCCTGTTTGCCCTCCCGGGGGCGGAGCAGGCGTCCCAGACGTTGCACATGTTCCCGGATTGAGCCGCTGCCCGACACGATAATGCCCACGCTCACCTCGGGCAGATCGATTCCTTCGTTGAGTACCCGTGAGTTGACCAGAAAAGGAAACTCCCCGGCCCGAAAGCCGTCGAGAAAGCGGCTGCGCTCGGAGAGTTTCGTCTTGTGGGTGATGACCGGCAGGAAAAAGGTCTCGCCGATGGCGTAGGCGGTGGCATTGTCGTCGGTGAACAGCAAAGCCCGTTCGTGGCGATGGCGGCGCATCAGGGTCCAGACCATGCGCAGCTTGGCGCGGGAGGCCCGGGCGAGTCGTTTTTGCATGCGATAGGCGGCCATGGCGGCCCGGCCCTCCTTGGAGCGGCAGCACACCATGATGAACTGGCTCCAGCCCGCCGGACGGGAGAGATTGACCCCGGTGGAACGGGCGAACTCCCGGTATTGGGCATAGGCGGCGTCGTAGGCCAGTCGCTCGTCGGGGTCGAGGGTGACGGGGATCCGTTCCAGCCGATAGGGGGCGAGAAAGGCGCCTTCCAGATCGGCAATCTCGCAGCGATAGACCAACGGGCCAAGCAGATGGAACAGTTCCTCCTCCTGGCCATCGGCCCGTTCCGGGGTGGCGGTGAGTCCCAGCCGGTAGGGTGCGACGCACATCTGGGCCGCCAGACGGGTGGTGGTGGCGGGAAGATGATGGCATTCGTCGCAGACCAGCAGGCCGAAGCGGGCGCCGATGCGCTCCATGTGGATGTAGGCCGAGTCGTAGGTGCTGACGGTGATCGGTTCCAGTTGGTACTCTCCACCTCCCAGCATGCCGATGGGCATGCCGAAGGCCTGACCGAGCTGTTCATGCCACTGTTGCACCAGATTGATGGTGGGGGCCAGAATCAGGGTATCCCGCTGGATGCGGGCGATGGCCATGCGGGCCACCAGGGTTTTGCCCGCGCCGGTGGGCAGGACCACTACCCCCTGGGAGGCGGCCTTGACCCAGGCGTCGAAGGCGGCCTGCTGGTGGGGTCGGGGCGGGTGATCGTTGTGGCTGAGGAACTGGCGGGGTTGAAAGGCCCGGGCCAGATCCTCATAGGGAACTTTCGCCCGGTGCAGGGCCAAGACGATGGGACCGTAGTGACGGGCTTCGGCCCGATGGCACTCCAGGCGGTCATCCCAGCGCAGCAGCGGGGCAGCCGGTTGCAACGCCTCGGTGGGACCGGTGACGAGCAGGGTGCCCTGATCGAAGGTGATGCGGATCATGCGGGGGGTTCTAGGGGTGGTCATCCGGGCGTCGGATCATGACCCCGAACCACAACCCGCAAGCCGCGCCGACTCCATTCATGCCCACGTCCCGCAGATCGAAATAGCGGTTGGGGAGGATCCATTGAATGGTTTCGTCGGAAAATCCCGCCATCACCACCGCCAGGTAACACCAGAGCAATCCCATGCCGCTCGGCTGTCCCATGGCCCGGAACACCAGAAATGCCAGAATGCCGTATTCCAGCAGATGGACCCGTTCCACCGGGTTGTCCATGTAGGAGGCGACCCCGAGAATGGCCATGAAGGGGAGCAGGGCCGTGAACCGTCTCGCGGCGTGGATGCGGCGGAACATGATCCAGACCACGCCGATCAGGATGCATAACAAGACGATCGAGATGATCAACCCGGTTTCCCGTTTGCCGATGAGCTTGAAGGCGGCCTGGGAGACCAGGGGAGTGAGGGGCAGGGTCAGATAGATGGTGAGCATGTAGCCCGCCACCAACGCCCAGCGGGGACCCGGATAATGGATGTGCAGATATTTGGGCAGGTCGATGAACCGGACCAGTCCGAGAAATGGATTTTTCATGGGCCATCCCCATCGATGCGGGTCGCGGGGATGGGGATGGCCGTGCGTGGCCCGCCAGGGGAGAAAACATGGGGATTGGCAATCATGGAATGCTTTCCGATCTCTCGCGGGCATTGAGGTTGATGAGGGATTAACCTTGAGTCCGTTCAAATTCCTGCATGAAGGTGATCAGGGCATCCACCCCTTCTTCCGGCATGGCGTTGTAAATGGAGGCGCGCATGCCTCCCACGGAACGATGACCTTTCAGGGTGACCAGTCCGGCGGCTTTGGCACCGGCCAGGAAGGCGTCGGTCAATTCCGGCTTGGCCAGGGTGAAGGGAACGTTCATGCGGGAACGGCTGATCGGTTCCGTGGGGCACAGATAAAACGCCGAGCTGTCGATGGCGGCGTAGAGCTTGTTGGCCTTGCGGATGTTGTGTTGTTCCATGGCCGTCACGCCGCCTTGCTCTTTGACCCATTCCAGCACCAGTCCGAGGATGTAGATGGCATAGGTGGGGGGAGTGTTGAGCATGGAGCCTTCCTTGGCCAGGGCCTGGAAATCCAGCATGCTGGGCAGATTGGCTTTGCGACCCATCAGATCCTTGCGGATGATCACCACGGTGACGCCGCTGGGACCGAGATTTTTCTGGGCGCCGGCGTAGATGATGCCGTGTTTCGAGACATCCACGGGACGGGAGAGGATGTTGGAGGAGGCATCCACCACCAGGGGGACGGAACCGGTATCCGGGAGATAGGGGTATTCGGTGCCGAAGATGGTGTTGTTGCTGGTGATGTGAACGTAGGTCGCATCGGGATTGAGGGTCAATTCCTGCTGGGTGGGGATGCGGCTGTAGTTGACGCTTTTGGTGGAGGCGGCCACTCGCACATCGGAGAAGATTTTTTTGGCTTCGGAGCAGGCTTTTTCGGACCAACTGCCGGTCATGACGTAGTCGGCGGACTGGCTGGCGGGATCGGTGATGAGGTTCATGGGGATCATGGAAAATTGCAGCGAAGCCCCCCCTTGCAAGAAGAGGACGGCATAGTCGTCTCCGATGCCCATGATTTCCCGCAGCAGGGATTCCGCCGCGGCGATGATGGCCATGTAATCCTTGGAGCGATGGCTCATTTCCATCACCGACATGCCGGAACCCCGGTAATCGATCATTTCATCTCTGGCCCGTTCCAGGACAGGCAGAGGAAGGACGGCGGGTCCGGCACTGAAATTGAAGACACGTTTCATGGGGTACAATCTCCTCGTTTGGCGGTGCAAGCCGGCATGGGGCATGGCTTGGCTGAGCCGTTTCTGATATGGTTGTTTGGACGCTGTCGGTGCCGGGTCTGCTTGGTGATACTTTTCGGCGGCAACGCGGCTTGTCTTGAGAGGGTATTCCAGCGTGCGCCAGGAGGCAAGCGGGGGAGTTGCACCGTGGGGCCTTGAGAAAAGGAAGATGGAGTCACGGGGATGGGAGAAAGAATGCGCACGGTACTGGTTGTTGACGATGACCCCCTGGCACGGTTGCATCTGGAACGCTTCCTGAAACGGGAGGGACATGCGGTCCTCATGGCCTTTGACGGTCAGCAGGGATTGGAGATGTATCGCGCCAAGTCTCCGGATCTGGTACTCATGGACGTGATGATGCCCATCATGAATGGTCACGAGGCCACGCGACGGATTCGCGCCGAATCCATGGGGGCGGATGTGCCGGTGCCGGTGATTTTTTTGACCGGCGTCGAGGACCAGGAACTGTTGGCCGAATGCCTGCGCTGTGGCGGAGATGATTTCATCTCCAAGCCCTTCAACCATGTGATCCTTCAGGCCCGTCTCAACGCCTGGTTGCGGCGTGTGGAGTTGGCGGAAAAAATCGCCATGGACCGGGAGGCCATCGAGAATGTCATTCTCAAGATGCGCAAGGATGACAGGTTTGATCCGTTTTCGATGCGTTTCATCATGACTCCTGTGGAAAAAACCACCGGAGACCTGGTGCTTTCCGCCCGTGATGAGGCGGGAGTTCAATATGTGCTGCTGGGGGATTTCACCGGACACGGTCTGGTGGCGGCGGTGTGTGGACCTTTGGTGTCGGATATTTTTCACAGCATGGTCTTGAAGGGGTGTTCTTCCCTGGAGATCTTGCAGAAAATCAACCGACAGATTCACGACCGTCTGCCGGTGGACATGTTCCTGACCGCCAGCTTCATCGCCCTGGATCGGCGGGCCGGGCGGATGATCGTCTACAATGCCGGCATGCATCCGTTGTTTTTATGTCGGAAGGGTGTCGGCCTGTCGGGTCCCCCCTCCCGATTGATGCCGTTGGGGATCATGCGTGACATCTTGATGGACGATGTGGAAGTGAGCATGCAGGTCGAGGCGGGGGATCAGATCTATTTTTATTCCGACGGTGTTTACGAGACCCAATCCCCGGATGGTCTTTTTTTCGGTGGTGAGAATCTGGATCGGGTGCTTTCCGGCATCGCCGCGTCGGGGGCGCCCCTGGAGTCGATTCACAGCGAACTGGTGCGGTTCCGGGGGGATGACGATCAGCGGGATGATATCACGTTGGTCGAATTGACGGTGTGATTTTCTGCTCGATGTGGAAACCGGCGGCAGGGATGTCTTTCCGACCTTGTCACCCCTGCCACCGGTTCAGCGTTCTACAAGGCCGCGATGGCCCTGTTTTTTCTCGGGGGTCGGTCTCAGGAAGGCTCAGGGGAAACCACTTGGTGGACGACCAGATCCAGGCGGTCCATCAGCACGGCCCCCAAGGAACGATAGAAGCGTACCGCCAGTCCAGGCATGGATTCCAGCAGGGATTGCAGATCGTGCAGGGCGATCAGTTCAAATTCGCTCTCCTCTTTGGCCACCACCGTGGCCATGATGGCGGTTCCATTCAAAAGCGAGGCAATCCCTAGCAGTTCCCCGGGTCCCAGACGGGAGATCACCACATCCTCCCCCCGCACATCCTTGACCACTTTGACCGATCCTTTGATCAACCGGTAAAGACTGTGGGCCACCACCCCTTCTTTCAGGATGATGTCGCCTTTCTTGAAGATGCGACGGGTGGATTTTTCGCTGAGTCGGGCCATGTCATCCTTGATCAGAAATCGCAACATGTCATTTTTGTTCATAAACCAAGCTCCAGAATGTAGGACGTCCGGCTCGGGACGCATCGTGTTTATCGTGTAAAAATTAAGGTCCGGGTGTGAATCGGTATCGGGTGCGTCCCGTCGGATTCCCTGTGCCGCCCGCGGTTGCATGGATACTCAGCAATAATGAAACCATAATGGTCAACAGATTGAATTTGAATAAGAAATACCGTTTTTTATGCGGGTGCAGGACTGGGAATGCCTAAGAATTAATCGATATGGAGGCGTATTGTGAGGAGGGTGATGAATAAAAAGGCGATCTTGGGTGCCCCAAAAACAAAAAGAGCCACCTGTGTGTGGGTGGCTCTTTTGGTATGCGATTCCAATGGCGCGCTCGGAAGGATTCGAACCTCCGGCCTACTGGTTCGTAGCCAGTTGCTCTATCCGGGCTGAGCTACGAGCGCATGATGCGGAATGGGGGGATTTATAATCCGTGACGTGGGAAAGGTCAAGCCGCAAAATGCAAAAAAATGGGCAATCCGGGGAAAAGATCGTGGAAAGGATGGATTGCCCGCAATCGGAAAGCGGGTGGAATGGACATGAAAGCGATTTGGATCATAGCGTTGCGTGGCATTGCCGGGGCCAGACGGGATTTTTTGCTGTTTGCCTGGGCGATTTTTTTGTCTGTGGCCATGGCCACCGGCATGGCCGCCACTGCCAAAACCCTCCAGGATGGACTGGATCGGGAAACCAGGACCATGCTGGCGGCGGATCTGCGCATCGAATCCGCCACGGCGTTTCCGGCGTTCATCCAGGCCCATTTGCGTCGGCCCGGCTGGCAGGTGGCGGAAAATTTGGAGTTCACCGCCATGGTGCGGATTCCCGGTTCCGAGCGGACCGTACTGGTGGAGGTGTTGGCCGCTGCCGATCTTCATCCTTTGCGGGGGGCGGTGGCGTTGCGTTCCGGGCTTCCCCTTCACGAGGCGATGCGGGACCAGGGAGCGGTGGTGGAACCGGCGTTGTTCGAGCGGCTCGGGCTGGAGCCTGGCGCCACCTTTGAACTGGGGGAGGCCCGTTTCCGACTGGCGGATGTGCTGCTGCGGGAACCGGATCGGGTGATGCGTTTTTTTCGTTGGGGTCCGAGATTGGTGATTCCCAAAGAGCGGGCGGTCGCCACCGGATTGTTGGGGTTCGGCAGTCGGGTGCAGCATGTCGCTTTGGTCCGGGTGCCCGATGGGGAGGATCTGGCCCGGATTGCCCGTCAGTTGGGGGAGGTGGCCGCGGGAACGGGGCTGCGGGTGATGACTCCGGCGGACAGTCAACCCGCCGCGCGCCGCTTTATTGAGCGTTTCACGCTGTTTTTGCATCTGATGACCCTCCTGACTCTCCTGACCTCCGGCAATGCCATGGCCGGGGCCATGGCGGCTCATGCGCGGGAAAATCGTGCCCAGATTGCCATTCTCAAGTCCCTGGGAGCCGGACATGCCACGGTAGTGGCCATTTTTCTGGTGCGGTTGCTGCTGATGGCCGTTCCGGCGGCGTTGGCGGGCGCAGCCCTGGGGAGTGGATTTCCGTGGCTGCTCTCCGGCTGGGGAGGGGAGGGGGGGGAGATTGTCTTCTCCGGGACGATTTTTGGGATCGGAGCCGGGGCCGGCATGGCTCTGGGGGTGATTTTTTCCCTGGGAGCGCTTTGGAGTACCCGTTTGGTCTCTCCGGCGGGTCTGTTCCGGGCGGTGGAGTGGGGGGGCGGAACCGATCTGCTCCACTGGAAATGGCGGTGGGGGGTGCCGGTGGGTATGACCTTGATGGCCGCTTTGGTTTTGGGGGGGCAGGGAGGGTGGAAAAACGGGGTGATGTTCGCCGTCGGGCTGGGGTTTTCGTTGGGGCTGCTCTGGCTGGTGGCCAGAGGCGGGATCCTGCTGTTGCGACGCCTTCGGCCCTCCCGTCTGGTCTGGCGATTGGCGGTGCGGGGACTGGTGGCCCAGGGGGCCGGTACCACGGGGGCGATTCTTTCCGTGGGACTCGGTGTGGGGGCGTTGTGCGCGATTTTCTTCCTGGAACAGAATCTTGACCGGCAGATGGTGGAGCGTTTGCCCGAACGGGTGCCGGGTTTTTTCCTGATCGACCTGCAACCCGACCAGGAGCCGGGATTGCGCCAGTTGGCCAATCGGTTCATGGGGGAGCCGGAGGGCTTGCGGGTCACGCCGGTGGTGCGGGGGCGCATTCAGGCCCTGAAAGGGGAGAAGGTCACCCCGGAGTGGGTGAAAAGTCATTCCCAGGCGTGGCGTTTCCAGCGGGATTATGTGTTGACCTGGGCGGAGAGGCTGCCTGCCGGCAACCGTTTGACCGAAGGGCGTTGGTGGCAGGATCCGGGGGCCATGGAGGCGAGTGTGGAACGGGAAATGGCCCGCGCCTTGAACCTGCGCATCGGCGATACCATCGCCTTCGACATTCTGGGGGAGGTGGTGTCGGCTGCCATCACCAGCATTCGGGAGGTGCGCTGGTCGGACATGGGGCTTAATTTTTTTGTGATCTTCTCACCGGCGGTGATGGAGGGGGCGCCGTATTCCTATCTGGCGAGCGTCATGATCGAGCCGGGTCGGGAAGAGGCCTTCCGTACCGCTGTGGTGCAGCAGTTTCACAATGTGTCGGTGATCGCGTCGCGGGAGGTGATGGAGCGGGCCAGGGAGGTATTGGAACGGTTGATCGCTTCGGTGCGACTGGCCGGGGGTATGGCGGCGGCTTCGGGTCTGACCGGGTTGGCGGTGAGCGTGACGCTGATCCGGCGGCGACGGGCGCGGGAGGCGGCTATCCGGCGACTGCTGGGGGCCACGCAACGGGATCTGGCCATCGGCGCTTTGGTGGAATATCTGTTGTTGGGGGTGATCGCCACGGTGGCGGGTGTGGTGGTGGGGCAGGGGATCACCCTGGGGGTGATGGTGATGTTGTTCAACGACGTGTGGGACTGGTTGCCGATGGCCACGTTTTTAGCCTTGGCCATCGGTTCCGCCACGGTGACCGCCACCGGCTACGCCGCCACGCGCCGGGATCTGGACAGGCCGGTCATGGAGGCGTTGCGCGGGCATGCCTGAAGGCGGAGCCGCTGTCGCGGATCAACTGGGGGAGGCTTTTTTCATCATGATGGCCCCTGATTCGGTATCGAAAATGATTTTGCGGCTGTAATCGCCTCCCATGTCGGAGGCGATGATGGGGATGTTTTCCCGCGCCAGAAGGTCCACCGCCACTTCGATGTTGCGCTCCCCCACGTTGAGCAGTCCGGAGGTGCTTTTGATCACCGCGCCACCACCAAAGACCTTGGCCACGATGTTGCGACGCAGGCAACCCATCTCGTCCATGCGTTCGATGAGTTTGGCGATGGCGATGTTGCCGTACTTGGGGGAGGGGAGACCGTCACCGTTCCACAAGGGCAATTTGTAGTGATTCATGCCCCCTTCCTTGCGCATGCGGTCCCACAGGCAGACCGCAATGCAGGAACCAAGGACAGTGGTGATGACATAGGCCCCGTTTTGCGCAAACAGGGCGCCGGGCATCAGAAAGGGTTTGCTGGGATCGCCGCCGGTGGTCATGGGTCAGAACGCCTCGACTCCGTCATCGTCGCCAAACAGGAATTCGTTGCCATCCACCGAGAAGGCATCCGCCTCGGCGTCCGAGGGGAGTTCCGGGACCGAAATGGTGAAGGTGGCTCCCTGCCGGTCCGGAGAGTGGACCGAGACGGTTCCTTGCATCAGGTCCAGCACCGCCTGGGTGATGGAGAGTCCCAGACCGTGCCCCTTGTGGCTTTTGCGCATCCCCGACTCTCCTTGCACAAAGCGGTCGAAGAGGCGATGCAACTGGGACATGTCGATACCGATGCCGGTATCGGCCACGGTCAGGGTGAGGTTTTCGTCCAGAACCTGGGCTTGGATGGTGATCTGGCCGTCATCCTGGTTAAACTCGATGGCGTTGGAGAGCAGATTGGAAAAAACCAGCCGCAGTCGTTCCGCGTCGGTTTTGAAGAGTAGACGTTCTTTTTCATCTCCTTGCGGCGTGAAGTTGACGCTCAGCCGTTTGTCCTGGATCAGATGCTGGAACGATTCGGTGGTGCTGGTGATCAGGTGGTTGATGTCCACCATGGACACTTGCAGCGAGGTGTCGCCGGACTCCAGTTCCGCAGCCGCGAAGATGTTGCGCAGTTGGAAATCCAGGCTGAACGCTTCGTTGTGGATCAGGGACGCCGCGCTGGAGACCATTTCCGGGTCCATGGCGGAAGAAATTAATTGCTGTGACAATCCGAGAATGCATGATAAAGGATTATTGATTTCATTCTTCATATGGGAAACAAAGTTGCTTTTAACCTGTTCCGACAACTGAAGTTTATGATTGACATCCTCAAGCTTCTTGCTGATCATCTTGACATCGTACAGCGCCTGTTTGGTCTGGTCGAACCGTTTTTTCAGTTCGATGATGAGTTCGTCGTCACTCAGAATGTCCATGATTTAGGTCTCCGGCAAGTTTTTTTTACGCAGAAAAGACCAGATATGATACAGCAGAAAATCGCCAAGAGCCAGCACTGACGGACTTGAAAAAAGTTTGGGGTTGATCTATTATATGGAGAATTTTTTCAGCCCATGTGAGGAAGCAATGTTTATCAAAATCATTTCAGGTGGTCAAACCGGGGTGGATCGGGCAGCATTGGATTTTGCCATGTCCAAAGGTATCGCACTCGGCGGGTGGTGTCCCAAGGGGCGCAAGGCCGATGACGGCCCCATCGGGGTCCAGTATCCGCTACGGGAGACCCCGAAGTCCGATTATCGGCAGCGGACCTTCTGGAATATGCGGGATTGTGACGGGGCGTTGATTTTTTATCGGGGCGAGTTGACCGGAGGCACGCTGTTGACGGTTCAACTCGCCCGATCCATGCCGAAATTGCATCGGCTGATCCACCTGAACCGCAATGTGGACCTGGATGAGATACGCGAATGGTTGCGCGGTCATCGGATTCGGGTTTTGAATGTGGCGGGACCGCGGGAACGGGGCAATCGGGGCATTCACGCCCAGACTCTGGCCTTCCTGGAGGCGTTGCACAACGACCACCTGTCGGTCTGGCCCCCCCTGGAGCGGTGCCTGATCGCCGGGATGGAATACGCCTTCAGGGCAGAACCCGTTTGAACGGCTTGACCGTCACCCGGGTGTAAACTCCCGCCGCAACATAGGGATCTCCCTCGGCCCAGGCCTGAGCGTCCGCCAGGGAGTCGAATTCGGCCACGATCAGGCTGCCCGTGAAGCCTGGATTCTCCCCCGTCTGCGTTGCGGAATCCGGAAACGGTCCCGCCAGCAACAGACGGTTCTCCGCCTTCAGGGTTTCGAGTCGGGCCAGATGGGCCGGTCGAACGGCCAAGCGCAACGGCAGGGATTCCAGGACATCTTCACCGATGATGGCGTAGTACATGGGGGGAATCTCCAAGGGATGGGGCGTGGTCGTGGGGGCGGTCCGGGTCATGGGGGCGCGGTGGGGAGAGTGGAGGCGACCAGTTGGGGAGATTGATTGATCTCTTCCCGGATCTGTTGGGCGATTTCCCGCAGCAAGGTGCCGTACTCATTCGGCGCCGCCTCCCGCAGGGCGTGGAGCGCCTTGCGGTACTCCTCCTGTTGGGCATCGTATTCGGCCTGTAGACGAAACAGCATGGACTGTGAGGTCGTATCCAGCCAGGAGCCGTCACGAATGGCGGTGATGCGCGCCTCGGAGTGTTTGCGGAACGCCAAATGGGCCTGAATCCCAAGCCGGATGGCCTGTTCCATCTGCCCATTGAGGTTTGTTTTCTGCTGGTGATCCATTCCCACCCAATGTCCATGCTGGATGAATATCATCCAATCTAGCTTACAGGTTCGCCCCTTGCGCGGCAAGGTGTGGAAACCTGGTGAAACGGGGCGTCATGGCATCGGGATGATGGTTTTTCCAATCATTATCGAAAGCTGTCAGAGGACAGGAGTGATCGGCTTTTTTTTCGGGAATCCCCCTCAGGCCGGATACGCGCTGCCCACAGCCAGTTCCCGACCATCGGGAATGGTTTCAAAGAAGGTTTTGAGTTTCTCCAGGGCGCGTTTTTCGATTTGTCGGACCCGTTCCCGGCTGATGGAAAGCGTGTGGGCCAGGGTATCCAGGGTTTGCTGCCGGTCGGTCAGAAAACGCTGGGTGATGATCATCTGTTCCCGGGGGTTCAGATGGTTCAACCCTTGGCGAATCATCTCCCGGGTGCGGGAGTGGTGTTCCTGGGCCATGGCCGCGTGTTCCTGGTTGGGGCGATGGTCCGGGATCAAGTCGATGATTTCCCCCTCTTCTTCCAGGATGGTCTGGTTGAGGGAGGTGTCGGCGCCGCTCATGCGACCGTCCATTTCGAGGATGGTGGCCGCGTCGGTGCCAAATTTTTTCGCCAGCTCTTCGGCCTCTTCCCAGTTGAGGGGCAGAGAGGAATCCTTGGCCTGACGCAGCTTGAAAAACAATTGTCGCTTGAGTTGGGTGGTGGCGATTTTCACCATGCGCCAGGAGTTGAGAATGAATTCATGAATCGAGGCGCGAATCCACCACACCGCGTAAGACGACAGCCGGTTGCCCAGGGCCGGATCGAATTTTTTGACCGCGTGCATCAAACCGACGGTCCCTTCCTGGACCAGATCGGGCAGATTCAGATGATAGTTGCCATACTCTCGGGCGATTTTCAGCACCAACCGCAGGTAGGCGTTGACGAGTTTGTGGGCCGCTTCCAGATCGTTATGCTGCCGGTAGCGGTTGGACAACTCCCGCTCCTCGTCGGCGGACAGGATCGGCACCTGATAGGCGTGCAGGACAAATTGACGGAAGCCCGCTCCGTTGTCGGTGCTGGACAGATCGAAAGAACGGTGCAACGTCACGGGATGGTTCATCGTCATCGCATGCCCTCCAATCGTTGGAAAATGAAATCCGGCTCCTCAGACCTCTTGGATATATCAATGCCCCGTTCGGTTTCAAGAGGGGCGCGAAAAAAAATTTCAAAGCAACACCCGTTCCAGTCCACCCCGCTCCATGCGTTGCAAAAAAGTCTCCCGCCATGACTCTCCCAGCAGGCCGCGGGTCAACTCCACCACCAGAAAGTCGGAGGTGGTGTTTTCCAGCCGGGAAAGCCCCTGATAACAGGAGGGACAGGCGGTGAGAATGCGTGCTGGTTGCGTGGGCGGGCGGGTACGGTCCAGCTCTTTTTCCTTGCGGTAGCGCACCTGGGCGGAAATGTCGGGACGGGAGACCGAAAAAGTTCCCGCTTCGCCGCAACAGCGATCCGTCAGCACCGCCGGACGACCGGTCAGGGTCGCGGCCACCATCAGGGGAGGATGGACCTTCATGGGGGAGTGGCACGGGTCGTGGAACAGCACCGGTTCCCGGTTGGACGACTGCATGCGTACCCCTTTTTCCATCAGGTATTCATGGACATCCAGCAGACGGCAGCCGGGAAAGATGGTCTCGAAGTGATATTTTTCCAACTGGTCCAGACAGGTGCCGCAGGAGACCACCACGGTTTGGATTTCCATGTGGCTCAGAGCGTGGGCCACCCGGTGAAACAGCACCCGGTTGCGCATGGTGATTTGACGCCCCAGACTTTCGAGTCCCGACGCGCTTTGGGGAAAACCGCAGCAGATGGCCCCCGGTGGCAGCACCACTTGCGCGCCCACATGCAGCATCATGGCGATGGAGGCCAGGGAGATGTCGGAAAACAGCCGTTCGCATCCGCAGCCGGGAAAATAGAATACGCTTTCGAGTTTCGGTTCCCAGCGGTCCGGATCCCGCAGCACCGGAATGATGCCGGGATCTTCGATATTCAGAAAACCTCGCGCCGAACGGTTGGGCAATCCGGAGGGCAGAGGGCGTTCCAGCAGGGGTACCACCTGTTCCACCAGATTGGGCGCCCGGCCCGCGGCGGCTTTGGGAGGCTCTTCCGGGTGGCGATGGCCGCGGCTGAGTTGTTTCCAGAGTCGATGGGCCCAGCGTTGCGCCGCGTATCCCCCGAGAATGAAAAACTGGCGGGCGAGCCGGATGGCTCTCGGGTCCGTGGCCGACAAAAAGGCCAGGGCCAGCCGATGGCCGATCCGTCCCGAACGCCGGGTGCGACTCTTGAGCAGCTCCCGCATGCGCATGGTGACCGCGGCGAAGTCGATATTCACCGGACACGGGGTGGCGCAACGCCGACAGATGGTGCAATGGTCGGCCAGATCGGTCAGGGCGTTGAAATGGCTCAAGGAGACCTTGCGACGGGCCTGTTCTTCGTACAGGAACGCCTCGATGATCATGCCGGTGGCCAGAATCTTGTCCCGTGGAGAGTAGAGCAGATTGGCCCGGGGCACCTGGGTCGAGCAGACCTGTTTGCATTTGCCGCAGCGCAGGCAGTTGCGCACGTCGTCGTTCAACGAACCCATGGCGCTTTCCCGCAGGATCAGCGCCTCTTGCTGCACCAGACGCAAGGAAGGGGTGTAGGCGCTGTAGTCCATGGATTTCGGCAACAGCTTGTCCGGATTGAAGCGTCCGTCGGGGTCGGCGATTTGTTTGTAGCGGGCGAAGGCTTCGACGATTTCCGGATCCAGATAGCGGAATTTGGTCAGGCCGATGCCGTGTTCCCCGGAGACGCAGCCGTCCAGGGAGACGGCCAGCGCCATGATCTGATCCACGATCCGCTCCGCCTCTTGCAACATTTCGTAGTCGTTGGAGTTGACCGGAATATTGGTGTGGACGTTGCCGTCTCCGGCGTGCATGTGCAAGGCGACAAAAAGACGCCGGGTGCGCACCGTATGGTGGATCTCCTCCAGCTCTTTCCGGACCCCTTCCCACAGCTCGCCGCCAAAGGCGTTGTTCAAGGAGCGTTGCACCTCCTGACGGAAGGAGATGCGCAACTCCCGGCGCAGCAGCAGGTCGCTCAACAGCAGGCCGGGTCGGGCCTGTTCCGGGCCGTCGAGCAGTGCGGGATGGTCGGTGGCCGGGGCGTCGAAATGGGAGAGAATCGCCGTCCAGCGGTGGCGCACCCGGTTGAGCAGGGACAGTCCTGCCTCCCGTTTGGCGGCCACCGAGGCCAGACTTTCGGCGCTGTTGGGATAACCCGAGGGGAGACTGCGGGCAAAGGATTCTCCTCCCAGATAGGCTTCCATGGCATCGAGCATGCGGATCTTATTGCGGATCGACTGGATGATGTTGATGCGTTCGATGCCGGTGTTGTATTCCGCGAGCCGTTCCAGGGGGATGACCACGTCTTCGTTGATCTTGAAGGCGTTGGTGTGGGCGGCGATGGCCGCCGTGCGGGAGCGGTCGGCCCAGTAGCGCGCCCGCTCCTCCGGACTGACGGCGATGAAACCTTCTCCATCCCGCACCCGGGCCAGCTCGGTGACGTGACGGGCCGCCTGATCCACCAACGCCTCGTCATCGCCGATGATATCCGCCAGGATGGCCATTTTGGGGTGTTCGCCCCGGGAAGCCTTGACGTTGTAGCCCACCGCCCGCAAATAGCGTTCGTCCAGATGTTCCAGTCCGGCGCAGGCCACCCCGGGGGTGGCTTCCAGGTAATTCTTGGTCTCGACGATGGCGGGCACGGCCTTGGAAAGATCCGCTCCGAAGAACTCCAGACAGACCGTCCGGGTGTGGCGGGGTTTGGGATGCAGCACGAATACCGCGCTGGTGATCAGGCCGTCGCAGCCTTCTTTCTGAATGGCGGGCAGACCGGCCAGAGCCTTGTTGGTGACATCTTTGCCCAGTCCGAATTTGCGGAACTGCTCCGTGGGAATGACCAGCAGGGTGGGATCTCCCACCGGGATCTGACCATCCGTGCCGTAGCGGGTGACACGGAAACGGGCCTCCGGCAGCACATGGATCTTGCCCAGGTTGTGATCGAGCCGTTCCACCTCCAGCCAGCCCCCGTCCGGGGTGACCATGCGCCAGGAGAGCAGATTGTCCAGGGTGGTGCCCCACAGCACCGCTTTTTTGCCACCGGCGTTCATGGCGATGTTGCCGCCGATGGTCGAGGCGTTCTTCGAGGTGGGATCCACCGCGAATACCACGCCGGCGGCGGAGGCGGCCTCTTCGACCCGGGCGGTGACCGCTCCGGCTCCCACCCGGATGGCGGAGACCGGATGAGTCAATCCCGGCGGGGTGACGGTTTCCACCGGACCGATGGTGTCGAGTTTTTCGGTGTTGATGATCACCGTATCCGGGTGCAACGCCACCCCCGAGCCGGTATAACCGGTGCCGCCCCCCCGGGGAATGATGGGCAGTCCCAGTTCTCCGCACACCGCCACCAGGGCGGCCACTTCCGCTTCGTGATCGGGTTTGAGTACCAGGGCCGGACATTCCACCCGCCAGTCCGTGGCATCGGTGATGTGGGCCACCCGCGCCATGGGGGTGAAATCGATGTTTTCCTCCCGGGTGACCCGTTCAAAGGCGTGACGGGCTTTGCGTCGCATGGCCTCGCGCCGGGGAAACCAGTCGCCGAAGTCGTGGACCGCTTCCCGGAGCTTTTCCACCAGTTGGAATACCAGAGGGTTGCCTTTGGCCCGGTCCACGATCAATTGGATCCGTTGGGTCATGCTTTCCAGCAGCGAGGCGAGACGTTTGGGATGGTCCAGCAGATCCTCTTGTAAGAAAGGGTTGCGTGTGACCACCCACAAATCCCCGAGAATCTCGAAGAGCATGCGGGCCGAACGTCCGGTTTCCCGTTTGCCCCGCAGGGTTTCCAGGGTTTCCCACATCGGGGCGCCGAGAAAGCGGATCACGATCTCCCGGTCGGAAAACGAGGTGTAATTGTATGGAATTTCCCTGATTTTGGCTGTCTGGTGTGCCACGGCGTTTCATCCCTTGTGTGCGAACGGTCTCCTGCCGGTCGGTGTGGCACGGGGCCATGCATGGGGATCCGACTGACACGGGGCACGCTGCTGAAGTGGTGAGAAAACTGTCAGAAGGATATATCAACTCGGGCGTCATTCCAATGGATTCCGGAGCGACGGGGCGACCCGATCCCGGTCTCGTTTCGGGTTGAAGACCGGCGCCAACCACGGGGCCCAACCGGGGAGACGGCGGAAATGGGGGCTTTGAGGTCGGGAGGGGGAGGGTGCGCAACGGCAGGATGGAACAATTGTGACCCCGGTGCCCCCGTGAAGCCGGGCACCGGGTACTATTCTATTATGGAAAGATCTGTGCATCTTTGTAGAGAGTGGCGGACAAGCTTCCCTCCGGCGGGGATTCAGCCGGGCCAAGGGCGGGGGGTGGGCGGCGTCACTCTTTCCATTTGATGCTGCACCCCATGGTGGTGTTTTGGTGGGTGGCTACCGGGCGGCCTTCCAACAGGGCCAGGATCGCCTCCTTCAACTCTTCTTTGCGCACGGCGGCGGGATTGCGGGGACTGTCGTCCAGGCGGCCCCGGTAGCGGAGTTTGCGTTCCTGGTCGTAGACGAAGAAATCCGGGGTGCAGACCGCGCCATAATCCTTGGCGGTCTGTTGGGTGGCATCATAGAGATAATCGAATGGATAGCCTTTCTTTTTCGCCTTGGCCTGCATGTTGGCAAAGCTGTCTTCCGGATAGTTGGTGGGATCGTTGCTGCTAATGCCCACAAAACTCACCTTTTTGGTGGCCAGTGTGCGCCCCAGGGTGATGAGGCGATCTTCGATGGCTTGCACATAAGGACAATGGTTGCAGATGAACATCACCACCAGTACGGGGCTGTCCCGGTATTCGTCCAGGGTGTGGGTCTTGCCGTCCACGCCGGGAAGCGCGAAGTCCGGAGCCGAGGCGCCCAATTCACCGGGGGGTGAGTGCAAAAGAACCATGAATGTATCTCCCAAGAAAATGGCTGGATTATGGAATGGTGATGCCAATCGGTTGGGGAAATGCAATTTTCATGCACGATCCGCAGGGAAGGCGAGAACATCGGCGATCCGGTCGGTTCCCAGCACAAGCATCACCAGCCTGTCCACCCCCAACGCCGCACCGGCTGTGCGGGGGAATCCGCTGCGCAAGGCGGCCAGGAAATGTTCATCCAGCGGCAGGGGAGGCAGGTTCATCGCGGCGCGTTTCCGGTTGGCCTGATGCAGACGGGTCGCCTGTTCGTCCCCGTCGGTGAGTTCCTGATAACCGTTGACCAGTTCCATGCCCTGGACATACAGCTCGAAACGCAAGGCCGTGGCGGGAGGGGCGGGATCGATTTCGGCCATGGCGGCCCGTTCGGCGGGGAAATGGGTCAGAAAGATCAACCCTCCCGCCTCCTGGAAAGCCGGTTCCACCCGTTCGGTCAGCAACAGATCCAGCAATCCCATGCGGTCCAGGTGTTCCGGAGGGGGAAAGGGCAGGGCGCGGATCAACGCCTCGTCCGGATCCGAAAAGGGATCGACGCCGGCAAAGCGTTTCATCGCCGCGGCAAAGGTCCACTCCTGGACCGGCATGGCCCCCAGAACCGCCTGCAGCAGTTGGGCGCTTTCGGTCATCAGTTCCCGCCAACTCCAGCCGGGTCGGTACCACTCCAGCATGGTGAATTCCGGATTGTGCCGGTGACCCGCCTCTCCGGCGCGAAAGGCCTTGGCGATTTGATAGATGGGTCCGGAACCGGCGGCCAGCAACCGTTTCATGGCGGTTTCCGGGGAGGTGGACAGATACCACCCGGCGCATCCGATGGGTTCGATGGCATCGTCCGGGACCGCGCCGGGACTCAACAGCGGGGTTTCCACCTCCAGAACTTGGCGGGCGTCGAAGAAGGTCCGCAGACGTTTCAGGGTCGCGGCGCGGGCGGCCAGTCCCGCCGGATTGGCCGCCGGTCGCCAGAGTTCCGCAGGGTCACTCTTTGGCACGTTCCACATACTGTCCGGTACGGGTATCCACGCGGATTTTCTCCCCTTCGTTGACGAACAGGGGAACCTTGACCTCGGCGCCGGTCTCCAGGGTGGCGGGCTTGGTGGCGCCGGAAACCGTGTCGCCCTTGATGCCCGGATCACACTTGGTGATGGTCAGAATCACAAACGACGGGGGCATGACGGCAATGGCGCGATTTTTCCAAAGCGTGACCACATAGGTCTCCTGCTCCTTGAGCCAGGAACGGGAATCCCCCACCTGTTTTTCGTCCAGGACGGACTGCTCGTAGCTGGCCGGATCCATGAAATTCCAGAAGCCGGCGTCGTGATACAGAAATTGCATATCCTTGTCCATGACATCGGCTTTGATGACACTTTCGCTGGATTTGAAGGTCCGTTCGATCACGCGGCCATCGATCAGGTTCTTGATTTTGATCTTGGTGAAGGCCTGTCCCTTGCCGGGCTTGACGAACTGGGCATCCACGATGATCCAGGGAGCGTCGTCGATTTCCACGCGGACGCCTTGACGCAGTTGGTTATGGTTGAGCATGTCACTCATTTTGAATACAATTTCCTTGGCGGTTGGTTCATGAAAGGTCAACGATGACACCCTCCTTCCAGTATACCCCCAAAGCCGCGTCAGATCACCCCGTTGTGAACTCCCTGGAGCAACGATTGCGGAATTTGTCCCCCGAGGCCCGGGAAGCGGCCCGTCAATTTCCCCTGTTGGTGCCCGAGGCCCTGGCCAGTCGCATCGACTGGGGGCGGGACGGACCCTTGACGCGGTCCTATCTCCCGGCCGCCGAGGAGTTGACGCGGATGGCCGGGGATTCGACCGATCCTCTGGACGAGGCCGCAGCCCGGATCGTGCCGGGTTTGATCGTCAAGTATCCGGGACGTGCTTTGTTGAAGGTGACGGCAGGGTGTGCCGTTCATTGTCGTTTTTGTTTCCGGCGTCACGCCCGCCACGACGTTTTGCCCAGAAAACGCCGGAAGTGGCAATCGGCTTTGACGGCCATCGGCGCGGATGGCTCCTTGCGGGAGGTGATTCTTTCCGGGGGTGACCCCCTGACCCTGTCGGACCGTCGTCTGGCCCGCTTGACCAGACGTTTGGCCGCCATTCCCCATCTGACCCGGTTGCGAATTCATACCCGCATGCCGGTGGTCTCCCCGGAGCGGGTTACCCCCGGTTTGATTCGATGGCTGAAAGGCACCCGACTGACACCGTTTGTGGTGGTGCATGTCAACCACGCCGACGAGTTGGATTCAAGGGCGGGGCAGGCTTTGGGATTTCTGGTGGATGCGGGTATTCCGGTGTTGAATCAATCGGTTTTGCTGAAAGGTGTCAACGATGATCCGGAAATCCTGGCCGCCTTGTGCGAGACCTTGATCGGTATGCGAGTTATCCCTTATTATCTTCACATGCTGGATCCCGTGGCGGGCGCGTCCCATTTTGGCGTCAGCGAAGAGCGGGCGTTGGCCGTGATGGCCGGAGCGAGCGCCCGTTTGCCCGGCTATGCGTTGCCCCGTCTGGTGCGGGAGTTGCCCGGCGGGCCGGGCAAACGATGGTTGCCGTTCCACGCACCTTTATAAAACGTCACGTTTCCGGAATCTCTTCCCCAATCGATCGGGTGCGCACCCGTTTGCGGTTGCGCAGACGACGGAGCCGATTGCGCATCTGGTAAAGGGCTTGAATCGTCAATTCCAACTCTTTTTCCATGGCGCCCAATTGGGCGAACATGCCGCTGCCGGTCATGTCGTGGGGCAGGATCTCCTCTTCCACCGGTTTTCGACTCTCATGGAGGGTCATGTCACCCTCACCGGTCGCCAGCCATACCGGGTTGACCTCGCAGGCCATGGCAATGTCCACGGTCTTGCGGGAACTCTTGAAGTGGCCGGATTCCAGTTTGTGAATCGCGGCTTGGCTGATCCCGACCTTTACGGCCAGTGCGTGCTGGGTCAGATTGGCATGCAGACGGGCTGCCCGGAAGCGATAGGCGAAGTCGTATTTGGTGGGATTGTTGACGATGCTCATGAGGATGGCCTGGAAAATCGGGGTTGGAGGAAATTCTGACTGTGATAACATAAACAACTTGCTGAATCAACTGAAATGGTGTATCTTGACACGAAGTAATAAATTGAGGACGTTAGCCACAATATTTTAGAAAAAATAAAGCAATGATGCAAAAATCCACAAACAGTGTCAGTTTGCGCTTGAGATCGATTCGCAAGGAATTGGACCTGACCCAGCAAGGTTTGTCGGATCGGATCGGTGTCAGTCGCGCCTACATCGCCGATGTGGAAGCAGGCCGGAAAGACCCCTCCAGAAATTTTATCGTCAAGCTCACCGACCGGATGCACATCTCCGGGGATTGGCTGCTGTCCGGCGTCGGAGAGATGTTCATGGATGGGGCGCGGGGTACGATCCGCGACCGTCTGGTGCGCCTGCTGGCCGCCACGGAGCGGGATGTGGATGGCTGGCTGTCCGGCATGGGGATTGATCCAAAAACAAGTAATCTTTTTTGTGAATCCCGGGGCTCCTGGAACAAGGCCCTGCTGACCCGGGTTCGTCGCCTGGAAGGGGTGCGGGAAGAGTGGCTGCTTGCGGGGGAGGGGACTCCTTTTCCGGGTGGGCGCCACCGCAGCGATGCCGATGCCGTGGCCCGTCTGGAGTTGGTGCTTTCCGGCGCGGGGGGGTGGCATCTGTATCTGGTAACGGATCGGGAGCTGTTTTGCGTGGTGCTGATCGCCCCGTCCTGGTCGGATCCCGGGGATGAGACCTCTTACGAATATACGGTCATGGAGGTGATCGGTGGGGCTGTGGGTCGGCGGACGCTGGCGACGGTGCGCAATCAATTGGGACGCTATGCGGTTTATGTGGTGGTGGTCTCCGCAGATGCCTTGCGTCGGTTGGTGAACGGTTGGATGGGTATACGCGAATTCGTGGGACGGGAACGGGCAAACGGTCTGCTGGATGGAGCGGTCCGGATCGAGCAAGGCGCCCAGATGGACGAGTTCATCCCCGAACCCCTGGCCCGCATCGACGCCGCCGAACTGGAAAAAATCTGCGGCCAAGCCGCCGAGGATCCCCGTTCCGCCCGCATGCTCTATTGGCTCTCCGGCTGGCTCCCCCGCGCCACCTCGGAGGAACGGATCTATCTGGAAGGATTGCTGAAACGCAATTTCCCCGAGTTTGCGGATACGTCGTGGGAGGGGGAAGTGTGAGGGGGAGGTGTGAGGGGGGTGAAACGGTACTCATTTTGGGATTCAAGGAATTTAGAGTGTTTTTTTGGATCGGCTTCGTGTGTGATTAAAGATCTGCGTATTTCGTAATATGTGCGGTTGTTTTGTTAAACTGTCTCTAGTGGTTGACCAATCTATTCATTCGGCACAATCTTTCAGGAGAAAAATAATGGACGTATTTGGTGTGGATACGAATTGCAGCATAAATAACTGGTTGAATGAATTGAAAAAGGAATGTGCGGAAATCTGGCGTGTGCCTTATATGCCATGGTATACAGATCATGATATGATTCACTCTGAAAGTATACTGAGGCATATTGAAAGCCTTGTCTATGATTATAATGATGAAGATCATTTTAATAAATTGAGTCATGATGAAAGGATTGTATTGATTGCTGCCGCCTATGTTCATGATGTTGGTATGCAATATTTTAAGCACATTGGTAAAGTTGTTGATGAAATGGGTGCGCGTGAATACAATGCTGTCCGTGATCGACATACTCAAACTGCTTATGAGTTGGTTATGCGACAGTACCGGTCGAAATCGCCCGCAGGCATCATGGGTAATCCAGAGGGATTGTGTACGGCAATTCCAGGTTGTTTTCAAGAATCTGTTGCTGAAGTCGCCAGAGCGCACTCTGCAATAGCATTTGAATCTATCCATGATTCTTTTTATTGTCAGTCAACAATACGTATTAAATTGCTTGGTGCTTTATTACTTATCGGTGATGAGTTGGATTTGGATAATGGTCGCATCAGAGGGTTGGATGCTCTTAGGAAATACTGCCATATTGGTCATGAGAGTCTGGTGCATTATTATAAACATTATTATGTTAGCAAAGTTTCAATACATAAAGGGATGATTGAAATAGAAATATCTTATCCAGAAGGAATGGCGAGAGATATTAGTGTGTTGCAAAGACACGTCCAGAAGAAGCTTAATGAACGCTTTGGTCTTGTTAAACAGGTGTTTAGAAAGGTCGGACTGGAATTCGAATTGAATTTTGTCATGAGAGTCAATCCATCAAGAAATGAGAGAATGGAGCCTGTATTCCTGGATATGCTGTATCAAGAGACCTTGATTGGCAAGTATGGTTCACTTTCCATCACTACCAAAGAAGACAATTCAGAATCGTCTTCTGTTTGTCCAGCGTTATTGAATAATTCTAATAATCGGTGTGATGGTCATGTCGGTTGGGTTTCTGCATGCGTAAAATTAAGCAAGAATAGTTATATTTCAACATCTTTTGATCGAACAGTAAAGTTGTGGGTGTGTAACAGTGGAGGACACCAAGGGATGCGTATCAACCCTGTTGATACCTATGATAAAGATTGTACCTCTGCAATCGAGACATGTGTAAGACTGTCCGATAAAGAATTTGTGATATCATACGATAAAAATGTTAAGTTCTTGGAAGTTGATAATAACGAAATCAGAGAATCTGGTGTATCGATCGTATGGGGTGATTGTGAGCCTGCTGGGAATGTCAAGATTTTTACTGTCCATGCTTTAGATTCTAGTCCGCATCGCCTTATTTGTTCTGGCAGTTCTTCGTCTTGCTCTATGTTGTTATTGTTTGAAAGAAAATGTCAGAATTATACATTGGTTAAATTCAGGAGTTTTCCAACAGATAAGGTTGTGACTGCCTGTGTTTCATATCCGGATCGATTGATCATCGGTTTCCATGATGGTGAGATCAGACTTTTGCATAGTGAAAGCCTGGAGGATGTTGCGTTGGTACCTGTCACAGGTCACAAAGCTCCCATTACAGGTTGTTCGTATTTGAACAATAAGATCATTTCTGTCTGCAAGGGTGGGCGTATTGTATACTGGAAGCTCGTATTGGATAGCAATGGATCTCGACTGGTGATTGAGAAAACAATCAATCGTTATATTGCGCATAATGGTCGAATCAATGGCTGCATTACAGTTGGAAATCATCTCATTACAGCGGGAAATGATCAGAATTGCCATGTGTGGGACTCGAATGGCAACTATTCGGGAAGTCTGATTGGTGATTCGGGAGAAATCTGGTGCATATCGGATGCCGGTGAAGGCAGAATTCTGCTAGGGTCGGAGCATAAAATGCTCTGGATTTGGGATTCTGTACTGATGAGAAAATTGCCTGAAGGCGCGCAGCCTCTAATACCAGCAAACCCAGAGTGTCTGACATCAAAGAACGTCATGCAGTATCCGACATCCAAGAACGTCATTTTTGACCGGTCAGATCGGGGTGCCCAGGATTGTGCCATCATCGAGAATGTTGTATTTGGTATTCATGAGAATGGCGTATTGAGAATTTGGATTGACCAGAAAATGTTGGGTGAGTTTGATACTGGAATGGGTTGGTGTTGGGGGTGTGATGCCTTTAAGGTTGGGAATCAGCAGTATCTGGTCGCTGTTGGTTCGGGCAACCATTCTTACAGGGTTTATTTTGTAGAGATTGTAGGAAATAAAATTGAAATTAAAAATGATAAGAATCCAACTTATGAAGGTCATCACAAGAAGGCTGTTTGGCAAATCAATTTCTTTCCTGAGTCAGGTGACGGTTGTATACGTCTGATGTCATGTTCTGAAGATGGATGGGCGCATCTTATACCATTACATCAGAATGGGATGTTAGACGTTTCAAAAGAAATTGTTAAAATAGAACACGGAGAAGGAATTTGTGATGGTACCGTTTCAAACAATCGCCCAGTCACTGCGTCTTATGATTGTAGTGCTGCAATCTGGGAAACTGATTATACATCCCGTAGAATTCTGGAGCATGGCGATCAGGTGTGGTGCTGCGAAGCTTTTGAGAATGGTTGGATTTTGACAGGTACCAAAAATGGAGAGATTTGTCTTTGGGATAAGAACGGGCATAAGCAATGGTCTTATCTCGGGCACAACGGGTGTGTGCATGGATGCTCGGTGTCTCGTGTTGTTCAAGATGATGTGTTTGTATTTGCAACCGTATCCGTGGATCGGTCTCTTGTGGTATGGAAAATAAATATGAATATAAAATCCAACAATAATAAATGCAAGATTGAAAAAGAATGCAGAACGACAACTGGTGCGCCTCTGAATTTCTGTAGCATTAATGAAAGTTCTAAGCTGTGTGTGGTCGCTGGAGGACATGGAATCAAATTCTTCACATTTGATTTTTCCAGTGAAAATATCTGTAATATTGAATCAGTTTAGTCAATATCGGTTTTTTATCGTGGAGTGTTCGGAGATGAGCGTTAGAATTACAGATCGGTTGTCTTTGGATCTGATCTCAGAAAAATTGCGCAATAGAGATGATTTTGATCCGGTTGGTGCGCTCGCCAATCATGATCTGCGTCTGGAGGTGATTTCGCCTCTCCAACCACAACAAAATGCCAGGAAATTGCACGAGGTGATCGATCCGTTCGTTCAGGTTCTGCGGAATGGAGGCAGCATGGATCCTGGAGAAATCAAATCCACTGAGGATTTTGTGAGCGAGTTTTTGGACCACCATGAATCGAGAATTGCGATCATTGTTTCAGCAATCGGCATGGATGTGGATGGTAAGGCGTTGCCACCTGTCTGTGTGACTGGCGCCATTGGTGCAACTCTCGCGGGTCGGACCGATCAACGCGCCTGGGCCTGCAATCTGCTTGAATATTGCGGAACGGCTTTGCATGTCGTGGGTAGCGGTACTGGTTTGGGCACACTGGCTGTCAACCTTTATCTCCACGAAGCCAGAAAAGTGGCCGACAGCATGCAACGGGAATTTATTGGGTTGCTGATCGAAAGTGTGGAGTCCGCAACTGGATTCTGGAACGCCATTGGATCCCGAGCGTTTTGTCGTCGTGTCGAGCGTGAAGGGAATGAGATTCTGGAAGCGCTCTCCTACGCCATGCCTACTCTGCCAGGTGAAGATGGCGTGCAACCGGATACCGGTTTGCCGCGTGCCGACGGACAGCATTTCTTCAGAGAATTGATCACCCTTCTTCCGGATCAACCCAAAGAGAATCATTTTTCAGGGCAGATGTATAAACAGATGATTGGTGCCCTGTATGACTCCTCATACCGTCCGAAAAGAGCCTATTTCCTGGATGATGCGGCTTATGAAACGGCTGTCCGTTTTTGTGAGCGGACATTGCACGAAGTGTGTATCGATCATGTGTCTGATCAGGATACGATCTATTTTTATTCCGATGAGGATGTGCGCGCTTCAGGATTATCCGCGTACAAGTGGAAATCAAAAGAGTTTCAGCATCGATTTCTCATGGATCGCCCAGGGTGTACTGGAGAATACAGAGCTTGGTTTGATTGATCATGCGCCTTACATCAAGCCGGTCTCCAGGTTCCGTAATGGAGATTATGCGTCAGGATGACTGGTACATTCTGAATGGTTGTCTCGTGGTCAATGGATCCCTGGGTGTTTGTCTGGCGGAAAGAAATCGTCTTGCATGATGGGGTACGGGTTAAAAGTGCGAATCTCGGGACGGGTCTGCCTTGGGTGTCTCTTCCACCTTCTTCCCCGGAATCATCTCCTGATCATCCTCAAAGAGAATACGATGGGCCGGGCCTTCCATGTCGTCGAATTGACCCCGGCGGATCGACCAGATCAGCATGCCCAGTCCGACCAGACTCAACAGTACCGCCAGCGGCAGCAGAATATAGATGGTGTTCATGCGTCTTTCCCCTTCACGGTGTGGGAGGTGGTCGGTTCGGGGTGGTGGCGCAGGCGCAGCGCGTTGCCCACGACCACCAGACTCGACAAGGGCATGGAGATGGCCGCGACAATGGGGGAAACCAGTCCGGACATGGCCAGGGGAATGGCCAGCAGGTTGTAAAACAGGGAGAAACCGTAATTCTGGCGAATGGTTCCCAGGGTGCGGCGCGCCAGGGTGAATACCCGGGTCACCGTCTCCAGATCCCGGTTCAATAAAATCACATCCGCCGAGGCCACCGCCAGATCGGTGGCATTGGCCACCACCAGGGCTACATCCGCCCGGGCCAGGGCCGGGGCGTCGTTGACCCCGTCTCCCACCATGGCTGTTACCGCGCCGTTGCGTTGCAGATCGGCGATGATCCGCTCTTTGTCTTCGGGCAGCAGATCGCTTTCCGCCCGCTCCACTCCGGTGAGACGCGCCACCTGATCCACCACCGCCCGCCGATCCCCGGAAAGCACCGTGACCGGCAGTCCCATGGCCCGCAAGGCCGCAACCACCTCCCGGGCTTTGGGTTTCAGGGTGTCGCCCAATCCGATCCAGCCCAGCAACACCCCGTCCTGACCACAGGCGCTCCAGGTGACGGCGTGATCCCGATCCTCCGGGGGGCGGGAGGCGTCATGTTCCGGATCTCCCCCTGCCAGCACAAACCCTGAGCGTCCCACACGGGTCAGTCGACCGCTCACCCATGCCTCCATGCCCAGTCCGGGCACGTTGCGGGCCTCTTGCGCGTCTTCGACCTGTCCCCATCCCCGGGATTGAAACTCCCGGAAAATGGCCCGTCCCACCGGATGCTCCGAATGTCGCTCCACGGTCGCGGCCAGGGTCAACAAGGTGCGTTCGTCCATTCCGGAGACCGGTACAATCCGTTCCACCCGGGGGGTGCCCAGGGTCAATACCCCGGTTTTGTCCATCACGACTTGGGTTACTCGCTCCAGCCGTTCGATGGTCTCGCCGCTTTTCAGCAGAATACCCATGCGGGCCGCCGCCCCCATGGCCACCAGCATGGCCGCCGGTGCCCCCAGTCCCAGAGCGCAGGGACAGGTGATGATCAAAACCGCGACACTGTTTTCCAAAGCCTGTGAGGGGTCGCGCCACAGCCAGAAACCCAGGGTCGCGGCGGCCAGCACCAGCACCATGCCCACAAAACGGGCCGCCACCCGGTCCGCCACCCCCTGAATCGGGGGGCGTTCCGCCTGTGCGGTCTCCACCAGCCGCAGAATCCGCGCCAGGGCGGTCTCTTCCCCCACCCGTTCGACGATCAACACCACGCTACCTTCCAGGTTCAGAGTGCCGCCGACCAGGATTTCTCCGGGTCCACGGGTCACGGGCAGCCCTTCTCCGGTCAACATGGACTCGTCCACACTGGTCATGCCGGATTCGATGATGCCATCCACCGGCACCCGCTCTCCGGGCTTGACCAGGACCCGTTCCCCCACCCGCACCTCCCGCACCGGCACGCTGACCGGTTCCCCATCCCGCAGCACCAGGGCGTGTCGTGGCTCCAGATTGAGCAATCGTTCCATGGAGCCCGCCGCCTTGCCACGGGCAATCGATTCCAGAAACCGTCCGGTCAGCAGCACGAACAAAAACATGGTCACGGAATCGAAATAGATCTCCCCGCTGCCCCGCACCGTGACCACCACGCTGTAGCCGTAAGTGACCCAGGCTCCGAGGGCGATGGGCAGATCCATGTTCAGGTGTCCCAGGCGCAACCCGTTCCAGGCGCCCCGCACGAACACCCCACCGCTGTACAGAATCACCGGTGTGGCCAGCACCAGAGAGACCCAGTGGAAGAAATTTTTGGCTTCCGCGTCCATGCCCTGGAAATAACCGGCATACAAGGCGATGGCGATGAACATGACATTGGCCGCCCCGAATCCCGCCACGCCCATGCGGGAGAGCAGTTCCCGATCCCGTCGCGCCCGGTTTTGTTCTCCCAGGGCTGGATCATAGGGTTCGGCCCGGTAGCCGATGCCCCGCACCGTGCCGATGATCTCGGAAAGTCGGAGTTGTTCCGGATTCCATCGCACCCGCGCCCGATGCGTGGCAAAATTGATCCAGACTTCCGAAACCCCGGGAAGACGGCGCAACATCTGTTCGTTCAACCACACGCAGGCGGCGCAATGAATGCCATCCAGCAACAGGCACACTTCTCGTCCGCCTTCGACCTCGGAGACCAGACGGGATTGGTATTCCGGATCGTCGAAGGGTTCCAGAGCCTGCCGGTCGGTTTCGCCGGGGCGGGTGCCGAGGATGCCCCCATCCCGGCGTTGATAATAGTCTTCCAGCCCCATGCCCCGGATCACGCGCCATGCCCCCAGACAGCCGGAACAGCAGAACTTTCGCCCTTCGTCCAGGATCAAAGCTTCGGGTGGAATCTCCAGACCACAATGATAACAGCCCATACCGTTCACCAACCCCGTTCATCCATTTCGTGGGAGCCTGACGCATGCCTTCTTCTTTGATCGAGCCTTGGCTCACTTTTTTGGCCGCCCTGCTGGGCAGTGGCCATTGCATCGGCATGTGCGGCGGCCTGGCGGTCTCCACCCAACTCGGCGCGGGAATCGCCACGGATCGTCCCTTTTGGCACTGGGAACGGATCCGGCTTCCTCTTCTTTATACTCTGGGAAGGGTGGGCACATACATGGTTCTTGGAGCGGTGAGTGGCTGGCTTGGTTCCATGGCGCTGTTCCTCGCCCGTCCGACGGCTCTCAACGGTCTGCCCCATCTGGCGGTGGGGGTGGTGATGATCCTGATGGGCATCGATACCATCGGTCTGGTCTCCATGACCCGGGGTGGTCCGGAAGTCGGGGCGTTTTTTACCCGTTGGACCCAGACCATCACCGGATCACGTCCGGCGTTGCGCCCTCTGGGCATGGGCATCTTGACTGGATTGTTACCCTGCGCCATGCATTGGGCCTTTCAGGCCAAAGCGTTCGCCACCGGATCGCCGCTTCAGGGGGTGGTGATTCTGCTGGCCTTTGGACTGGGCACGTTGCCCGCCATGTGGGGATTCGCCCTGCTGTCCACTTGGCTCGACCGCAAGGCCAGACGTGTGGTGATGCAACTGGCCGGGGTGTTGATCGTGTTTATGGGGGCCATGAGCCTGAAACGGGGCGTGATGATGCTGATGATGGGGTAGGCTTATTCTTTCGGGTCGTCATCCCGCAGCCGGTACCCGACGCCCATTTCGGTCATCAGCAGTTGGGGATGGGCGGGATCGGGTTCCAGTTTGCGGCGCAGTTGGGCCATGAAAACCCGCAGGGTGTGGGTCTGGTGGGTATAGTGGGGGCCCCACACCTCCTTGAGAATCTGTTGATGGGTCAGAACCCGTCCGGCGTTTTTGGCCAAGTGCCATAACAATCGGTATTCGATGGGGGTCAGGGTGACGGGTTGATCGTGAATGCGGGTTTCCCGGCGTTCCGGATCCAGATGCAAGGGACCGATTTTCAGGATGGTTTCCCGGGTGGTACCGGAGTTGGTCTGGGAGGAGTGGCGCAAGGCCACGCGGATTCTGGCCAGCAGCTCGTTGACACCGAAAGGCTTGGTCAGATAGTCGTCCGCGCCCGCGTCCAGGGCGGATACCTTGTCGTCCTCCCGTCCCCGGGCCGACAGCACGATGATCGGTATCAGGCTCCAGGTACGCACCTCCCGGGTGAAATCGATGCCGTCTCCATCCGGAAGCCCCAGATCCAGCAGGACAATCTCCGGAGGATGGGCGGTGACCGCCAGTCTGGCCTCCCGCACGTTGACCGCTTCGATCACCTCAAACTGTCGGGCGGCCAGGGCGGTGCGCAGGAAGCGGCGCATTTGCAGTTCGTCTTCCACCAGCAGGATTCGGGTTCCGGCGAGTTGGGTCATGATGGGTGCGTCTCCTGGTGCAACGTTTCTTCCAGTTCCGGTGAGAAAAGATCCGGGGGCAGGGGGGGTTGAGGGAGTTCGATGCGGAATTCGGCTCCTCCTCTGGCCCGGTTCAACGCCCGGATCGTCCCCTGATGGGCCTGGATCACCCCCCGACAAATCGCCAGTCCCAGTCCGGAACCGGGAATTCCGCTGGACTCCCCCCGGATGAATTTTTCGAAAATCCGTTCCTCCTGACCCGGTGGAATCCCCGGTCCCCGATCCCCGATGCGCAGGATCACCCGGTCTCCATCCTTGTGGACTTTCCAGGTGATGTCCAGGTTCGAAGGGGCATGCTTGAGGGCGTTGTCCAACAGATTGATCAATACCTGCTCGAACAAGACCGCGTCTACGTACAACATGGAGACCCCTTCTTCCACATCCAGGGTGATGCGCCGACCCCGGGACCGTTTTTCCAGTCGCACCAGGGTGGAACCGATCAACTCCTCGAAGGGGATCCATTCCAGACGCAGGGTGCAACTCCCGGATTCCAGTCGGACCATATCCAGCAGATTGGCGATCAGCCGTTCCATGCGTTCGGCTTCGGTGCAGATGGTTTCCAGCAGTTCGGTCTGTTGGGCGGCTTCCAGATGGGAATCGTCGTCCCGCAGGGTGGTGCCGGCCCCGGTGATCGCCGCCAGCGGGGTGCGCAGATCGTGGGAGGCCATGCTCAACAAGGTGGCCCGCATCTCTTCGGCCTGGACCCGCACGGCGGCGGTTCTGGCCTCTTCTCCCAGTCTGGCCCGATCGATGGCCAGACTGGCCTGTCGGGCGAAGGCGGACAGTAAGGTTTGGCGTTCCGTCCGCAAGAGCGCCCGATTGCCGATCCGGATGGCCAGGGCGCCATAGAGTTGTCCGGTGGCGATGGGCAGTACGGTGAAGGCTTCATCCGGAAAGACGGGGGTTCCCTGTCCCGCGGATTGCCCATGCTCGCAACACCAGCGAATCACCGTCATGGCCTGCCCGGACAGATGAAAATAGGCTGGACAGACCGCTGCCAGGGTCAATCCGCCGCAGCCGTCTTCCAGCCAGATGCCCGCTTCGCCCCGGAAGAGTCGGGCGGCGTGACGGGTGATGATGCCCGCCATCTCCTGGTCATCGAGAGTGGAGAGTACATCCCGGCTCAGATGGTACAAGGCTTCGGTTTGCTGTTCCCGTTCCTTGGCGTCTTGTTCCTGTCCCCGGATGCGGGTCATGAGACTGCTGATGACCAGTCCGATCACGAACAGAATGATCACGGTCAGGATGGACTGGGAGTCCGAAACCGACAGGGTGAAATAGGGGTGGATGAAAAAAAAGTCGTAGGCTGCCACCGAAAGGGCGGAAGTGGCCAGGGATGGCCCCTGACCAAACCGATAGGCCACCGCCATGATGGGCAGCAGATACAGCATCACCAGATCCGGAGCGGTCAGCCACGCCCGTCCCCAATAGGCCAGACTGGTGGTGATCAGCACCGAAACCAGACCGATGGCATATCCCGCCCAGGAAGAGTCGGATGCGGTCGGGTGCGGGAGATGATCCTGTTGCCGGTATGGCTTTTTTTCCGCGTCGGACATCCCCCGCAAGCTCCTTAGGTGGTGGGATTACAAGGCGATGCGTCCTCCCATTTCCACCACCCGGTGGGGCGGCAGTTGAAACCAGGAAGCCGCGCTGCTGGCATGACGCTGCATGGCCAGGAAAAGCCGGATGCGCCACAACGGAAACCCTTTGCGTCCGGTTCCGGCGGAAAAGACGGAGCGGCCCAGGAAAAAGGAGGTTTCATCCGGGTTCGACCAGTCCTGGAACAAGGTTCCGTGTACCAGGGCGCGGGGGATGTCGGGAGTTTCCGCGAAGCCGAAGCGGATCGTCATCCGATGGAAGCCGTTGCCCAGATCCTCTTCGATCACCCGGTCGCCCTTGACCAGATAAGGAGTATCCACGAACTCCGTTGTGAGGATAATCACGGTTTCGTGGATGATCCAGTGGTGTTGAAGATTTTGCACCAGGGGACGGGGTGCGGTGAAGGCGTGGGTGGTCATGTAGACCCCGATTCCCTGGGAGCGGGGGACCGGATTGGCGGAGAATTGACGCAGGAACGGTTCCAGGGGAATCTCTTCTTTGCGCATGGCTTCCCGGGCCAATTCCAGTCCCATTTTCCAGGTGGACATCAATAGGAAGATCACCGCCCCCAGCAGGAGGGGGAACCATCCCCCTTCCGGGATTTTAAGGGCATTGGCGGCGAAGAAAATCAGGTCGAACACCAAAAAGAAAACCGTCGTCACCAAAGTCACCATCGCCCCCCAACCCAGCATGCCCCGCAACACCAGTCCGAAGGCCAAGGTGGTGTCGATGGCCATGGCTCCGGTGACGGCGATGCCATAGGCCGAGGCCAGATTGCTGCTGCTTTTGAATCCCAGCACCAGCAGCAGGACCGCGCCGAGCAGGATCCAGTTGATGGTGGGGACATAGATCTGACCTTCTTCTTGTTCCGAGGTGTGGATCACCTCCATGCGGGGCAGGAAACCCAGTTGCATGGCCTGACGGGCCGCGGAGAAGGCGCCGGAGATCACCGCCTGGGAGGCGATCACCGTGGCGGCGGTGGCCAGTCCCACCAGGGGATAGAGTCCCCATTCCGGGGCGAGCAGATAGAAGGGATTGCGCACGGTTTCCGGGTTTTCGAGGATCAATCCCCCCTGGCCGAAATAGTTGAGTACCAAGGAGGGAAAGACCACGACCATCCAGGCCAGACGGATGGGACGGCGGCCAAAGTGGCCCATGTCGGCGTAGAGGGCCTCGGCGCCGGTCACGGAGAGAAAAACCGCCCCCAGCACGATGAAGGCCTGTCCTTTGTGCAACATGAAGAAGTGCCAGGCATGGCTTGGGTCCAAAGCGGCCAGCACCTGGGGATTTTTCAGGATGCCATGGATGCCCAGGGCGCCGAGGACAAAAAACCATACCATCACCACCGGGCCAAAGAGGGCGCCGACTCCTTCGGTTCCTTGGCGTTGGAACATGAACAGGCCGACCAGGATGCACAAGGTGAAAGGCACCACCACCGGCTTGAGTACCGGTGTGGCCAGTTCCAGTCCTTCCACGGCGGAGAGTACCGAGATGGCCGGCGTGATCACCCCGTCGCCGAAAAACAGGGCCAGTCCGCAGATGCCCAGGAAATGAATCATGATGCGCCACCGGGGGGTGGCGAACGGGGAACGCAGGGCCAGAGCGGTCAAGGCCATGATGCCCCCTTCGCCCTTGTTGTCGGCCCGCATGATGAACAGGACGTATTTGATGGTGATCACCACCACCAGGGACCAAAAGATCATGGACAATACCCCCAGCACATCGGCCTGGGTGGGCATGCCCCCATGTCCGGCCGAGGCGGCCAGGGACTCCTTGATGGCATACAAGGGACTGGTGCCGATATCCCCGAAGACCACGCCCAGGGCGCCGATCATCAGAGTGGACAACCGATTGCTTCCCGAATCCTCCTGGTGTGCCGACATGCTTGACTGCTCCGTGTCTGTGATTGAGGTTGCCACCTGATGGTGTTTGCGGATCCTGGTCACAGAATAAACGGGGCCGTATCAGCATGGGGTCAAATCCGTGGCGAAAGGCATCAGGATTTTATCAAGACGATGTGAGGATTGGATCGGAATTGGATACCAATTGTATTGCCATGGCGCGGCATCATGCTATCATGATTTCAGCCTTGCCAATATGGGTTCACTATCATGAACCATGGAAAAGGAGCGCCTTTTTCCGATGACAAGGATGACTCTGTTCCTTTCCCGCCACGCCATTGCCAGGAGTCGCGCCATGCCTACCTATCCCTGGATTTATTTGTTGGTGGCTTTGCTGTTTTTGATGCCCGTCATGGCCCAGGCCGGGCAGTCGGATCTTGATTTTGCCCTTCAGGGACCCTCTTTCGAGCCGGGAAAACCCAATCCCAAACTGGTGACTCCGGAGTGGATCCAAAAAGGCATCACCCATCCGACCGGGGGGGAGCCCTTCGACCTGCAAATCGAAATGGACCAGAATCTCTACGAAGCCCTGACCCCTTTGGTGGAACAGTATGCCGCCGGGAGAGGGTTGAAGGTGCGGATCAATCGGGGCACCTGTGGCACCAGTTCCGGGCCGTTGGCCAAAAAGGAGGCGGACATGGCGGGATTTTGTTGTCCGCCCGCCTCCTACGACCGTTTGCCGGGGATTGTCTTTCACACCATCGGCATTGTGCCCACGGTGTTCATCACCCATCCGGGCAATCCCGTCACCCGGATCACCTTCGGCGAAGTGCAGAAGATTTACAGCGGCGACCTGCGTGAATGGCGTGAGCTGTCGGATCCGGCGGCCAGGGAGATGACGGGTACGATCCAACCGGTGGCGCGTCTGCATTGCGAAACCCGTCCGGGCCACTGGCGGGAGATCCTCGATAATAAAAGTCTGTTCTTTCAGTATGCTCTGTTTGTCAGTTCGATCCCCGACATGGTGGATACCGTGGCCTCCAATCCCAATGCCTTTGGTTGGATTTCCCGCTGGGTGGTGGAAAAACCCACCAACAAGGGCAGGGTCCGCTGGCTGAAACTCAACGGCGTCGACCCGGATGACACCCAGGCCGTATCCGAAGGGAAATATCCGTATTTCAAGGTGATGAACATGACTACCTGGGAAGGTGCGGGGGCCAGTCCCCTGGCCGATCGGCTCATTGATCATCTGCTCAACCGTTCCGATCCGGCACAGAACGCCGCGTTCATTGTCCCTGCCAGCGCGCTGCGGCGTCATGGGTGGCGGTTCGACGGCAACGAACTGATTGGCACCCCGAACCATCAAACCAGCCCATGATATCTCGGGGGGGCGGTTTGCCCCCCGGGTCATCCCCGCCAACTCCATGAAACGCCTGTTCTCCAAACTGACCCTGGGTGTCAAGACCGTCCTGATCGGCTTGTTGATCAGTCTGGTGGCGAGCGTGGTGCTGGATCAGTTTCACTCCCGTTTTTTCATGAGTCAGAGTTCCAGCGCCCTCAACGCCGAACTGGCACGGGAGATCCGTACCGTGCGTCACCGGCTGAAACAGTTCAAAAACCAGATTCCGGACACCATGACCCTGTTGGCGGATAACCGCAGGCTGCTGGATTATCTGGCCAGTCCGTCCGCCCCGAGAGAGCGGATTGTTTACAAGAAATCACCCCCCTGGCTGCCTCCTGCGAGCAGTTGGCACCACCTGCACGCCGAGTTGATGCTGCTGCTGGGGGCGGAAGGGGAAATTCGGGAATATTTCCTGCTGGATAAAAGAAAAAAAGAGTTGCCATCCTGGCTGGAGGCGTCCCTGCCTTTGTCGCTGGCCAAGAGTCTGGGTCAGATCCTGGTGATCGAACAGGATCGCCGGCTTTATCTGCTGAGCGCGGTGCGGGTGCGTCAATCCGGAAAGGGGGAGGTGGTGGCCCATCTCCTGATGGTCAGTGCCCTTGACGATGCGTTGCTGGAGAGCATTTATCCCTACATGGGTCAGGATGATCTCGGCGTGGCGATTCTGCTGGGTTCTCCGGCCCGGGTGGTGGCGGATAACATTCCGGGGCCTTCACAGCCGGGTCTGGATGCCGACTCCGACGACCCCCACCAGATCCTGAGCGGCAGTGGGGAGTATTTGATGCTCGGCAAGGAGTACGACGACGACGGCGATACCGAGGCCCGCATCAACCTGTCGGTATTCGTCAAGAAACAGCGCACCACCTTGTTCAGCGCGCAATTGCTGGTGGTGGAACGGCAGATGCAGTTGGCCATGGGTGTGATCCTGGTGATGGCCTTTTTGTGGCTGGCCCTGCGGGAGGTGCGGCGCATTCGCGGCTTGATTCAGCGCATGGCGCTGGTGTCCCGGAAGGAGTTGGATTTTCATCTGTCCATCACCTCCAGCGGGGATGAACTGACCCTGTTGGAGGATGTCTTCACCCGGTTGTGGGAAAAAAACCGTTTGACCCACACCTACCGGACCAATATCAATCGGATTTTGCACTCCGGTCTGGAGACCCGTTCTCTCCACGAGGAGTTGCGACAGGATATCATCCTGGCGTTGAACGGTTGTGATCATTTCAGTTTCGGCAGTGGCGCTATTTTCCTCGCCCAGGGGGAGCCGTTGGTATTGCGTTTGGTGGCTGATGTCGGATTGTCGTCCGGGTCGCAGACGCTGTGTGACGGGATTTCCATGGATGCCTCCTGTCCATGTGGACGCGCCTTGAAAAGTGGCATGGCCATGTTTGATGGCTGTGATCACTGCCGTCCTGTCGCCGCCGTCGCGGAATCGGTGCCCTCTGGGCTGTATTGCCTGCCGATCCAGGGGCAGGGGCAGACTTTGGGGGTGCTGGCCATTCCCATGCGTCGGGATCATCTTCAGGGATCCGACGAGGTGGACTATCTGTGGACCGTGACCCACACCTTGGCCGGAATCATCGAACGGTATCGCAAGGAGGAGGAGTTGGCCAAGGCCAAGGAGCTGGCGGAAACGGCCAACCGGTTCAAAAGCGACTTTCTGGCCAACATGAGCCACGAAATCCGTACCCCCATGAACGCCATCATCGGCATGGGCCATCTGCTGGCGAAAACCGATCTCAATGCCCGGCAGATGGATTATGTCGGCAAGATCACCACCGCGTGTCGCACCTTGTTGGGGATCATCAACGATATTCTGGATTTTTCCAAGATCGAGGCCAACAAGCTCCATCTGGATCCCATCCCCTTCGAGCTGGAAACCGTGTTGCGGGATGTGGCGGATCTGATCGTGGGCAAGGCCGAGGAGAAAGGGATTGAGTTTTTGCTGCATATCGCCCCTTCGACGCCGCCTTTGCTGATCGGGGATCCCTTGCGTCTGGGGCAGATTCTGATCAACCTCGCCAGCAACGCGGTGAAGTTCACCCATGAGGGGGAGGTGGTCATCTCCGTGAGTCCGGAGCATCTCAGTTCGACTTTCGTCTGGTTGCGTTTTTCCGTGCGGGATACGGGCATCGGACTGGCTCCGGAACAACTGGAACGGCTTTTTCAAGCCTTTGGACAGGCGGAGAGTTCCATCACCCGTCAGTACGGGGGGACGGGATTGGGGTTGGCCATCAGCAAGCGGCTGGTGACCATGATGGGGGGAGACATCGTGGTGAAAAGCACTCCCGGGATGGGGAGTGATTTCAGTTTCCGGGCCGGTTTTGCCGTCCAGGAGCGGGAACCGGAGCGCATGCCCATGACCTTGAACCATTTTCGGGAATCCAAAGCCCTGATCGTGGACGATAATGGGCCTTTTTGCATGATTTTTCAGGATCTGCTGGCGCCCATCGTTCGGGAGGTGGTGGCCGTGCCTTCCGGAAAGGCGGCGTTGCTGGAATTGCGTCATGCCAGCGAAAGCCGGTCGGCTTATGATCTGGTTTTCATGGACTGGAACATGCCGGAGATGGATGGCATCGAGACCATTCGCCGCATGCGCGAGGAGTTGGATCTGCCCCAACTGCCGGCCACGATCCTGGTGACCGCCCATGCCCGGGAAGACATCCTCCATCAGGTGGACCGGATCCATGTGGACGGGTTGATTTTCAAGCCTGTCAGTCAATCCCAACTGGTCAACGCCCTGATGGAACTGCGGGCGGGCAGGTCGTTGCGCACCTGTCGCAACGGGGATTCTCTGGCCACCATCGAGGCCAGATTGCGGGAGACCATCGGTGGCGCCCGGGTGGTGGTGGTGGATGACAGTCCCATCAATCAACAGGTGGCGCGGGAGATTCTGGAGGATTGTGGTCTGACGGTCACCCTGGCGGGGAATGGTCGGGAGCTGGTGGCGTTGATGAACAAGGCCGCGCCCGGTGAGGTGGAACTGGTTTTCATGGATCTTCAGATGCCCGTCATGGATGGTTTCACCGCCACCCGGGCGCTTCGGGAGATGTCTTGTTATCGGGATCTTCCCATTGTGGCCATGACCGCCAACGCCATGGTCGGAGACCGGGAGCGTTCTTTGGCCGCGGGCATGAACGATCATGTGGCCAAACCGATCGATCTGGTGGAGCTGCATGCCACCCTGGAACGCTGGTTGCCTCCCCGTTGCCGGATTCCGACCCCTGGGGCCGCAGAGGATGGGGAGTCGTTCGGATCCGACGGGGAGGCGGGTTTGCTGCCAGCCCGGCTTCCGGGATTGGATTTGCGCGAGGCTTTGGCCCGGGTCAAGGGCAACGAACGGTTGCTGGGGGAGTTGCTGGTGGCTTTCTGTCAGGAACATGGCGCCTCGGCGCAACGGATCCGGGGGTTGCTGGCGGTCGGGGAACGGCGATCCGCCGCCCATCTGGCCCACGCGGTCAAGGGGCCGGCGGGCAATCTGGGCGCCCGGGAGCTTTGGGAGGCGGCCCGGGAGCTGGAACAACTGATCCTGGACGACGGGGATGACGGGGAGCTGAACTTCGCCTTGAACCGTTACGACAGCCGTTGGCCCGCCTTGCTGCATTCCGCCGCTCTTGTGGAAAAGAGCCTGTCGAGGAATGGTCGAAAAATGGCGGATTACGGGCCGGCGCTCCAGGCCGGGGAGGTGTTTGTGCTGTTGCGTCGTTTGCGGGGATTGCTGGCCAGTCATGACATGGAGGCCCGCACCCTGGCGGAACTGCTGCGGGGATTGCCTGTGGATGAGGTCCGTACTCCCCTCATCGAGGCTTTTTTTGCCGCCATGGATCATTTGGATTATCGATCCGCTGGCCATCTGTTGGAACAACTCGCCTCAACCCTGTCCATCGATCTGGACGAGGAGCCTGCCGCATGACGACTTTTCCCGAGCCGCCGACGCTGTTGATCATCGACGATCAACCGGCCAACATCAAGGTTCTCAACGAACTGCTCCGGGCTGAGTATCGCATTCTGTTTGCCATCGAGAGTCGTGCCGGTCTGGAGATCGCCCGGGAGCGGTTGCCGGATCTGGTGTTGCTGGATGTGATCATGCCGGAAATGGATGGTCATGAGGTGTGCCGGCGTCTGAAACAGGATGAGAAAACCCGCAACATTCCGGTGATTTTCATTACCTCCTTGCAGTTGAAGGAGTTCGAGACCGCCGGATTGCTGCTTGGGGCGGTGGATCATGTCACCAAGCCGTTTCATCCCGAGATCGTCAAGTTGCGCATTCAGAATCAACTGGAGCTGAAACGCCATCGGGATCATCTGGAACAGATCGTGGCCCAGCAAACCGCGCAACTGCGTCTGGCCAAGGAGGCCGCCGAGGCCGGGGAACGGGCCAAACGGGATCTGCTGATGCTGTTCAGCCATGAACTGCGCACTCCGTTGCACGGCATCATCGGTTTTACCGATCTGCTGCTGACCTCGGGGCTGACGGATGAACAACAGGAGTATCTCGCCGTGGTGAGCCGCTCCTCCCATGTGTTGGCGGATATGGTGGAAGGGATCCTGGAATTGATGCAGATCGAACTCGACGAACGCCAGACCCTTCCGGAACCCTTCGACCTGAAGGCCACCTTGCACGGGGTGCTGGAGCGGCACGAACGGGCGGCCCGGGACAAGGGGTTGACCCTGGAGTTGCGGGGGGCGTTCGACTCCCTGCCCGATGTGGCGGGAAGTCAGCGGCACTTTGGACGGATCGTCGATCATCTGGTGCGCAACGCGGTCAAATTTACCGCCCGGGGGGGGATTGTCCTTGGGGTGGAGACCCTGGAGGATCGGCCCGGGTATTTGCATGTCTTCGTGTCGGACACCGGAATCGGGATCGAGGAGGGGCACCGGGAGTTCATTTTGCAATACTTCACTCAGGTTGAGCGGGTGATGACCCGGCATCAGGGGGGATTGGGGCTGGGTCTGGCCTATTGCCGCAAGGCCCTGGCCCGTTATTTCGAGGGACGGCTCTGGCTGGAGAGCGTGCCCAACCAGGGCAGTACCTTTCATTTTGATGCGCGTTTGTGTGGGTAGATCTTTACGAAAAGATTGATCCGTTCCGGGGTCCGTGTTACCGTGCTGCTCAAGATTGCTAATGGAACCCATGAATAAAGGAGGGTATATGAAACTGAATCTGATGGCCAAGGTGGTGATCGCTTTTGCTTCGGTCCTGTTGATTACCCTTGCGATTGCGGCAAATGGCTGGGTAAGCCTGGATGGGGTCAACAAACGGGTTCACAATACAACCCGTATGGTCAAGATCCAGGCGGAAGCGACCAATATTCTGCGGGCCGAGCGGAATTTTATCGAGAATCGGGATCCCGCCCATCTGAACACCGCCCTGCAGGCCGGGGAGTCGATCAAGAGCAAGGCCACCGAGGCGCGGGAGGTCTTCAAGGATCCGGAGGACAAGGAGCGGATGCATCATATCATTCAGGTGACCGACGCGTATGGGCGGCTTTTCACCAAACTGGTGGAAGGGGACAAGAAAATCACCCATGATATCGAGGCGATGCGCCATACCTCTCAGACTGTGATCGAGGCGGTGCATGTGCTGGAAAAGGGGCAGTCGGAAAAATTGCGTGGCATGGGTGAGCATCTCAACACGTTTCAGTGCATGAAAGATCTGCAGGGCAGTCTGGATAGCCGCATCCAGAAGATCAACAGCAGCAGTGAAATGGGGTTGCTGTTTCTCGATGCCCGGCTGGGGGAAAAAGAGGTGATCCTGTCGGGAGGCAAGGATACCAAACAGATCGAGCGAACCCGCACCGGTCTGGACAAAGGCAAAAAGCTCGCCATCGAAATGACCGCCTCTTTCACCGATTCCAAGGATCAGGAGATTGGCAAACAGGTCGAGACGGCGTTTGGAACATATATCCAGGAGTTCGATGCCCTGTTGGCCCTGTTGCAAGAGCAGGAGAAGGCGGAACACGACATGGTGACGGGCCGTCGTGAACTCAACAAGGTGATTGACGAGGTGGTCGAAGGGCAGCAGCAGAAACTGGATGGTGAGGTGGTGCGGGCGGAATCCTTCATTCTGGTCGGCAGTCTGATCGCGATCATCGTGGGTACCCTGATCGCCTTGATTTTTTCCCGGAGTCTGGTCAAGGCGGTCACCGGATGCATTGGCAACATGGCCAGCATGGCGGAGGGCAATCTGGCGATTCGTTGCGTCACCACCCGTGCCGACGAATTGGGCAGCATGTCGAAGGCCATTGATTCGGTGGCGGTGAAGTTGCGCGAGGTGGTCGATGAAGTAACTCAATCGGTGGCCAACGTCACCTCCGGTTCCATGCAGCTCTCCTCGTCGGCCCAGACCCTTTCCGAGGGGGCCACCTCCCAGGCGGCCAGTATCGAGGAAACCTCGTCGGCCATGGAGCAGATGACCAGCACCATCTCCAAGAACATGGATAACGCCATGACCACCGAAAAGATCGCCCTCACGGCCTCCCAGGATGCCGCCGAAGGGGGAGAGGCGGTGTCGCAGGCGGTGTCCGCCATGAAGGAGATCGCCGGCAAGATTTCGATCATCGAGGAGATTGCCCGTCAGACCAATCTGCTGGCTTTGAATGCCGCCATTGAGGCGGCTCGGGCTGGCGAACACGGCAAAGGATTCGCCGTGGTGGCTGCTGAGGTGCGTAAATTGGCGGAACGCAGCCAGTCCGCGGCGGGTGAGATCAGTCAGTTGTCCTCCACCAGCGTGGGGGTGGCCGAACGGGCCGGAGAGATCATCAACAAACTGGTGCCGGATATCCAGCGCACTGCCGAGTTGGTGCAGGAGATTTCCTCATCCAGCCGGGAACAGAGTCAGGGGGCGGTGCAGATCAACCAAGCCATCCAACAACTGGACCGGGTGATCCAGCAGAACGCCGGTGCCTCCGAAGAGATGGCCGCCACCGCCGAGGAGCTGAATTCCCAGGCCGAACAACTCAGGCAGTCCATCAGTTTCTTCCGGACCGGAGCCAATCCCGCCGCCATTCCAACCCGGTCGGCAAAGTCAGCCATGGTTTTGGGCTCGGGTGGGGTTTCTCTGGCTTTGATGGATCGAACCCGCAAAACCGCCAAACCGGCGATTCAAAAAACAGTTGTTTTGCCGGCTCCGGGTCAATCCGGCGGTCGCACCTCCCATTCCGGGAACCTGGATGACGAATTCGAACGCATGTGACCCCACGATTTTTTGCCTGGAAAGGAGAACCATCATGACCCATCCGAACGGATGTTTCCCCGGGGATCACCATCCGGTTGCCTTGACCATCAGCCGTCGCCGTTTCTTGCGTCTGACCGCTGCCGCCGCCAGTGGTGTGGCGCTATACTCTTCCCTGGTTCCCGGCGTACTGCACGCCGGGGGACATACCGAGGCGATGCTGCTCAGTTGCATGGACTATCGCCTGATCAACCAGATCGAGCATTACATGTTCAAGCGTTGCATGCGCACCAAGTATGACCATGTGATCCTGGCCGGGGCCTCCCTGGGCGCCTTGAACGACAAGTTCCCGGCCTGGGGTCAGACCTTCTGGGATCATCTGGATGTGGCCAAGAAGCTCCACGACATCCGTTCGGTGATCATCATGGATCATCGGGACTGCGGCGCCTACAAGGTGATCCTGGGGGAAGATCTTGCCAAGGACGCCCAGAAGGAGACCGCGGTTCACAAGGCCCAATTGGAAAAACTGGCGGCTGCGGTCAAGAAGAAATATCCCGAACTGGGTATCGAACTGCTGCTCATGGGGCTGGATGGAGAGGTGGAGACCCTGTGATGTCGTGTGATGTCGTGTGATGGAATGGGTCATCCCCGGTCCCTGCCCGGATGCATCGGCGCGGGATCGGGGATGGCGGTCGTCAGGGAGGAGTTGTTTTGTCCCTGTTCGGCGTTTGAACCGGGACCTGTCCGAATGTCGGGCAGGTCCCGGTTTGGTTTCTGCGGTGCGCAGGCCGGGGGGTCAGAAGGTCTCGAAGGCGTCGTCCGAGGTGTCGGAGGCATGATGGCCCGCCGATTTGGACGGGGAGTGGTGGACCAGGGCCAGGTTGTTACCCGGTCTGGATTTGCCGGCTGGGCCGGAAAGATGGGCCAGCGCCTTGGATGAGGAGGTGTGGCTGACTCCCCGTCCCGAACCGTGTCGGGATGACCCTCCCACCACCACCGGGGCGTCGCCGATGTTGAAAAAGGCGATGCTGGATTGCAGCAGTTCGGCCTGGGCGTTGAGTTCTTCGGAGGTGGCCGCCATCTCTTCGGAAGCGCCGGCATTCTGCTGGATCACGTGGTCCAGCTGCTGAATGGCCTTGTTGATCTGTTCGGCACCGCTGTTTTGTTCCTGGCTGGAGGCGGCGATCTCCTGGACCAGTTCCGCATTCTTTTGAATATCCGGCACCAGCTTGATGATGATCTGTCCGGCCCGTTCCGCAACCGAGACGCTCGACGCGGAAAGACGGCTGATCTCGGCGGCTGCGGTTTGGCTGCGTTCCGCCAGTTTGCGGACCTCCGCCGCCACTACGGCAAACCCCTTGCCGTGTTCCCCGGCCCGGGCCGCCTCGATGGCGGCATTGAGGGCCAACAGGTTGGTCTGACGGGCGATCTCTTCGATGATGGAGATTTTGGAGGCGATTTCCTTCATGGCGCTCACCGCCTCGGTGACGGATTTGCCCCCCATTTCCGCGTCGGTGGAGGCCTGACGGGCGATCCGTTCGGTTTGCTGGGAGTTGTCGGTGTTTTGCTGGATGTTGGCGGCCATCTGTTCCATGGCCGAAGAGGTCTCTTCCACGGAGGCGGCCTGTTCGGTGGATCCCTGGGAGATGCGCTGGGAGGTGGAGGAGAGTTCCTGACTGCCACTGGCCACGCTGTTGGCGGCGTTGCGCACTTCGCTGAGGACGCTGCGCAGTTTGTCGGCCATGTCGTTCAAGGATTTTGCCAGGGTGCCGATTTCGTCCTTCTGGTCGATGTCCAGACGGGTGGTCAGGTCGCCCCGGGCCATGGTTTGGGCGAAGGTCACACCTTGCACGATGGGTTTGGTGATCAGGGCCGCCAGGAACAAGGCGATCAGGATCCCGAGAATCACGGCGGCCACGATGGTGCCCACGATGATGGTATTGGCTTCACCCGTCAATTTCTCCGCCTGCTCCCGGGCTGCGGCCAGTTGTTGATAGCCCGCTCCTTCCGCGTCCATGGCCTGTTTGATCACGTCGGCTCCCAGTCGTCCCATCTCGGCGAGGATGGTTTTCAAGGCGTCATCGTTCTTGATCCAGTTCTGGGCCGCTTCGGTATATTCCTTGGTGGCTTTGCGGGCCTCTTCGATGAGCTTGAGTTGGGCGGGTTCGGTGGTGATTTTTTGCAAGGAGTTATACAGTTCCATCAACTCTGGAAGCAGTTGATTCATCTGTTTCCAGGATTCCCGGGTTTTGTAATTCACCTCATCTTTTTCCGCACGCATGATGCTTAAGGCATGCACGTAGATATTGGTGGTGATGATGTAACGTTGCACATAGGGATCCAGGGCGGCGGAGTCGGCTTTGCCTTGCATGGCAGCGGTATAGGCATCGACCTGCATCTTGAGGAAGGTGGAGGCGGCGTTTTCGACGATTTTGCCTTTTTCGATCATCTGGGCCACCGCGGCCTTGTTGGCTTGCAGGGCTTTGACCCCGGCACGATACTGGTCCGCATAGACGGCGGTGCCGGTCCGGGCGAGTTTGGATTGTTCCAGCAGCTTGGTATTGTTGTATTTTTTGGCCAGTTCGTCCACCTTGTCGAGGAATTGATTCAACTCCTTGACATTTTTTTCCGCTTTTTGATGAATTTCATCTTTTTCGTACAGCAGATAGTTTTTCTCTTCCATGATGGTGGCCAGGGCCATACGCTCCACGCCGGTTGCGAATTCAACCGCCTTGGCATTATTGTCCGTGATTCCGAACAAGGCCCCCGACACTTTGCCTATGTAAAGATTCGCTAGCCCTCCGAAGATAACGGTAATGGCAACCAGGAGGAGCGCTCCTCCAAGGATTTTGGTTTTTACGCTGAGATCGTTGATGTTCATAGAACGAAAACTCCGTGATGTTCTTGAATAAGGGGGCCAGGTTGTTTTTATCAGGCATTCCAAAGAAATATCTGTGATTCAATAAATCGATTTTTACCAATCGTATCAGGATCCAATGTTTGCGTCAATCCGGTTTTGCAAGCTTTTTGCTCAATCTTTTAAAGACGGTTTTTTTGTGCGTTCGAGTTGCGTGTGTGTTTTGGAGTATTGTATGTGAGTTTTCGCTATCTATATCTTGGTGTGGGAGATCAACCCGATGAGACTGTGGAGCCTGCATCCAGGTTATCTGGATTCGGCGGGGCTGGTGGCGGTGTGGCGCGAGGGATTGCTGGCGCAAAAGGTATTGCGCGGCATGACCCGTGGTTATCGTCACCATCCCCAGTTGATCCGTTTTCGGCAGACCGATGATCCGGTGGGCGCGGTGGTGGCCTATCTGCGGGTGGTGGAACAAGAGGCGGTGCGGCGGGGATACCGTTTCGATCCGACCCGTCTGGGTCCGGAAGCGTGGTCGGGCACGCTGGAAGAGACCATCGGTCAGCTTGATTTTGAATGGCGCCATCTGTTGGCCAAGGTGGCGATTCGTTCTCCGGTCCATTACGCCGCAATTGCGGGAATGGGGCGGCCCGATCCCCATCCGTTGTTCACGGTGATCGACGGGGCGAAACGGGGCTGGGAAAAAGGGTGAGGGGGGCGGGTCTCACAGCTCCATGGTTCGCATGTGGCGGATCAGATCCAGCACCCGGTGGGCGTAGCTCCATTCGTTGTTGTACCAGCTCAACACCTTGACCGTGCTTTCGATGACCCGGGTGGAGAGGCCATCCACGATCGAGGAACGGGGATCCTCCCGGTAGTCGCTGGAGACCAAAGGATCCGTGGAAAAACCCATGTAACGGCTTTGGGAGGCGCGCAACGCCTCGTTGACCGCGTCGGTGTTGGAGGGGCGTTCCACTTCCATCACCATGTCCACCAAAGAGACATTGGCCACGGGAACCCGTACCGACAGACCGTCGAAACGTCCGGAAAGCTCCGGAATCACCAGTCCGATGGCCGCGGCGGCCCCGGTGGTGGTGGGAATCAGGGAGGTGGCCGCGGAACGGGCGCGGCGCAGATCGTTGTGGGGGGCGTCCAGCAGTCGTTGATCGGCGGTATAGGAATGGATGGTGGTGAGCAGACCCCGCCGCACGCCGAAATGGTCCAGAATCACCCGTACCACCGGAGCCAGACAGTTGGTGGTACACGAGGCGTTGGAGACCACCCGATCCTGATCCGGATCGTATTCGTCTTCGTTGATGCCCATCACCAGCGTCTTGACTTCCCCCTTGGCGGGGGCGGAGATCACCACCCGGCGCGCTCCCCCTTTCAGATGGGCGGAGGCGGCGGCCAGATTGGCGAACCGTCCGGTGGACTCGATCACGTAGTCCGCCCCGTGACGATGCCAGGGAATGGCGCCGGGTTCGGGTTCGGCCATCAGGGTGGTCTGGCGTCCGTCCACGGTCAGGGTGGTGCCGGATACGTTCACCTGTCCTTTCCAAGGGCCCATGAAGGAGTCGTACTGGAACAGATGGGTCAGAATCTCCGGTGTGGACAGATCGTTGACTGCCACGATCCGCAGATCGTCGAACAGAGGATCGCTCATGGCGGCCCGGAAAATGGCCCGGCCAATGCGACCGAACCCATTGATGCCAATGCGAATGGTCATGTATTCGTCCCCTGTGGGGTCTGGATGCTGTGCCCTTGGGAAAAACGCCATCGCCTTTAACTTGGCAAACGCGCGGTTTCACATGTTGCCAGAGGTGGTATCCGGTGTTCAAGGCGTCATGATCGGGAGACAACACAGAAGAGGAGAGCGGGACTTGGGTGGCATGGGAGACGATTTTCACTTTTGCCGCGCCGGACGATGGGGTATGCTCGAAGCCGTGGAATTATCGATTCCTAAGATGCCCCTCAACCCCCCTTCGTCGATATCCGGCCATGGAAGAATTTCAACGAATCAAAAGACTTCCCCCTTACGTCTTCGCGGCGGTCAATGATCTCAAGTACGCCGCCCGGCAAAGGGGCGAGGATATCATCGACTTCGGCATGGGCAATCCCGATCAGCCCACCCCCAAGCACATTGTGGATCGTTTGTGCGAGGCGGCCCAGGAGGGCCGCAACCATCGCTATTCGGTCTCCAAGGGGATCCATGGGTTGAGAAAGGCGATTTGCTCCTATTATCAACGCCGTTTCCAGGTGGAACTGGATCCCAACACCGAAGCCATCGTCACCATCGGATCCAAAGAAGGCATCTCCCATCTCGCCCTGGCCATGACCAATCCAGGGGATACGGTGCTGGTGCCCAATCCCACCTATCCGATTCACGTCTACGCCTTTGTGCTGGCGGGAGCCGATGTGCGTCATGTGCCGTTGCTGCCCAATTCCGACTTTTTCGCGGAATTGACCCAGGCGATGCGCACCTCGTGGCCCAAACCCAAGACGCTGGTGATCAACTTTCCGTCCAATCCGACCGCCCAGGTGGTGGATCTGGACTTTTACTACAAGGTCAACGAGTTCGCCCGGGAACACGATCTGTTCGTCATCTCCGACATCGCCTATGCGGACATCTGCTACGACGGCTATCAGGCCCCGAGCATGTTGCAGGTTCCGGGGGCCAAGGATCGCTGCATCGAGTTTCACTCCCTGTCCAAAACCTACAACATGCCCGGCTGGCGGGTGGGATTCGGCGTGGGGTGTCCCCAATTGGTCTATGCCCTGGCACGCATCAAGTCCTATCTGGACTATGGCATGTTCCAACCCATCCAGATCGCCGCTGCCGTGGCCCTGAACGGACCTCAGGAGTGCATCCAGGAACACTGCGAAACCTACCGGATCCGTCGCGATCTGCTGGTGGACGGCCTGAGCCGTTCCGGATGGCGGGTGGACAAGCCCAAGGCCTCGATGTTCGTGTGGGCGGAAATTCCCCAGGAGTTCAAACATCTGGGATCTCTGGAGTTCTCCAAGCTGCTGCTCAAGGAGGCCAAGGTGGCGGTTAGTCCCGGAGTTGGTTTTGGTCAGTACGGGGATGATTATGTGCGTCTCGCCCTGATCGAGAACGAACATCGGACCCGGCAGGCGGTGCGGGGCATCCGCCGGTTCATGAATCTCGGTGGCGATATCGCCTCTTGATGGTCCTGGGAGGATCGACTTTGGAAGCACTGCGCATTGGAATGTTGGGATTCGGCACCGTGGGACGGGGGGTGGCGGATCTGCTGTTGAACCATCAGGAATTGCTTTCCCAACGGGCCGGCATGCCGTTGCGTCTGGTTCGCATCGCCACCCGCACTCCGGAACGGGATCGGGGATTGTCTTTGGGTGGGGTGGAACTCACCGGAGATGTCAACCGGGTGGTGAATGCCCAGGATCTGGATGTGGTGGTGGAGTTGATCGGCGGGTTCATACCGGCCCGGGATCTGGTTCACCGCTCCCTGGAGAGTGGCAAACACGTGATCACCGCCAATAAGGCCCTGATCGCCGAATACGGTTCGGAACTCTTCGCCTTGGCCCAATCCAAAGGGGTGCAACTGGGTTTCGAGGCCTCGGTCGCCGGGGCGGTTCCGGTGATCAAGGCGCTGCGGGAGAGTCTGGCGGGCAACCGGGTGGATCTGGTGTATGGCATTCTCAACGGCACCTGCAACTACATCCTGACCGAAATGCGGGAAAAAGGCTTGCCTTTCGCCCAGGTGCTGGCCGATGCCCAGGACAAGGGCTTTGCCGAGGCGGATCCGTCGTTTGACGTGGATGGCATCGACGCGGCCCACAAGCTGGCGATTCTGGCGGCCATCGCCTTTGGCACCCACCTGGACTTCGCCCGCATCGTCAAGGAGGGGATCCGCCATGTCTCCGACACCGACATCGCCTGGGCCAAGGAGATGGGCTATCGCATCAAGCTGTTGGCCATGGCCCGCCTGAAAGAAGGATTGCTGGAACTGGCGGTGCGTCCGGTCATGGTGCCGGAAAGCTCCATGGTGGCGGCGGTGGAAGGGGTCTCCAACGCGGTGTTCATGCATGGGGACTACGCGGGCACCACCATGTATCACGGACGGGGCGCGGGGGAACGTCCCACCGCCAGCGCCGTGGTGGCGGATCTGATGGATCTGGCCCGCGAGCTGCGTTCCGGGGCCATGGGACGGGTACCGGCTTTGTCGGTGCCGGTTCACCATCTGCGCACGCTGCCGATTCAGACCGCGGCCCAGCGTCATGGCACCTTTTATCTGCGGCTGGCCGTCACCGATCGGCCCGGCGTTCTGGCGGAGATCACCGCGATTCTCGCCCGGCACGCCATCTCTTTGGATGCCATTCACCAGAAAGGCCGCTCCCCGGTGGAGGCGGTGCCCCTGGTGATGGTCACCCACGAAACCACGGAAGAGCGCATCGCCATGGCCCTGGTGGAAATCGAGCAGTTGGACTCGGTGCGGGAATCCCCCCGGGCGATTCGCATCGAATCCGGTCTGGCCTGACTTCCGTTTGTGGCCCTCTCCTCGTTACTGATCCTGATCGAAGGGTTGACCGTGCCGGGAGATCCACCCCTCGGGGTGGGATCTCCCACCCTGGCCCGGTTGTCCGCGGTCGGCTCCACCGGAACGGTTGTCGCCCCTCAGGGGGTGCGGGGGCTGTCGTGGGATCTGCTGGCCCCGGATCAACCGGGGGGTGGGGGATTGCCTTTGGGTTATCTCGCCGCCCTTGGGGCGGGCCTCGATCCGGATCCGGATCGTCTGTGGGCCTTGCTGGATTTTATCCATTTGCGTCAGATTCGGGACCGGTTGATTTTTTCCGCCTCCGGTCGCGCCATGCCGTCGCCTCCGGAGCGGGCCGCGCTGCTCCAGGCCATGGAGGGTGTCCTGGCCGAGGCCGGATGGCGGGTCCATCCCGTCTGTGAAACGGCGGATGGTCCCGTTCTGCTCTCCACATCCCATCCCATGGCTGTCCACACCGTCTCTTTGGACGGGCTGGATGGCGCCTCGTTTCTGGATCATCAGCCCAGTGGACCCGATGGACTCACCCTGCTGGCCCTGCTCACCCACGGGCAGATGATACTCGCCCGCCATCCCCTCAACCAGCGGCGCGGTCGGGATCGGGAACCGGCCCTCAACACCCCCTGGATCTGGGGAATCGGCACCGGTCGGGCGTGGCCATCGCCAGCGCATCCTGCGGTCCCCCATGGACTGTGCGTGAGTTCCCGCCCCGAATGGGCCGGTGTGGCCCGTGGTGCCGGTTTTTCGGTCCAGATTGCCTCCCCGGTGCCGGATGAGGCTTTTTTCCTGGATTTCTTGACGCGGGTGGAGCAGTCCGAAGCCATGCCCGGAGTGCTGTATCTGCACACCCCGATCCATTGGCTTCGGGCTGGCGGAGTGGAGCGGCGGTTGGATTGGCTGAAGAGTCTGGATACCCATCTGCTGGTTCCTCTGGCCGCCTTGTTGGCCTCCAGGGGAGCGCGTCTGCTGGTGGTGGGAGATGGGGTCGCCGAGGCTCCGCAAGTGGTCTGGGTGCAGGCCCAGGGGCGGAAACTGGTGGCCCGACCCTGGTTTTGGTCACGTCGTGTTTTGGGGCAAGGGAAGAGCATTGACTGTCATGGATTGCGGAGCAAGTGGTTGACATGAACGATCACCAGGGGGAGCAGGGTTGTTCGTTCAGCGGCAAGATGTGGCGTTTGCGGGCATTGACCACGGACCATCACCGTCAATTGGCGCGGGAGTCGGGTCTGCATGGATTGTTCGCCGCCATTCTGGCGGACCGGGGGTTGGAGAGTGTCTTGGAGGTGGAGCGGTATCTGCGCCCCTTGTTGAGCCATCTGGTGGATCCGATGGGCCTGCGGGATATGGACAAGGCGGTGGCGCGGTTGGTCCGCATGGTGGAACAGGGGGAGCCTTGCGCCATTTTTGGTGACTATGACGTGGATGGGGTCACCTCTTGCGCCCTGCTGTACCGCTATTTCGCCGCGTTGGGACAGGCGCCCCGCATCTACATTCCGGATCGCATGAGCGAGGGTTACGGTCCCAACGAGCCGGCCTTGCGCACCTTGCACGCCGAAGGGATCCAGGTGGTGATCACCGTCGATTGCGGCATCACCGCCTTCGAGCCCATGCAGGCGGCGGCCAAAATCGGGTTGGATGTGATCGTGACCGATCACCATCAGGCCCGGGAAATCCTGCCCGACGCGGTGGCGGTGATCAATCCCAATCGGCTGGATGATCCGTTTCCCCACAAGGAGTTGGCCGGGGTGGGGGTGGCTTTTTATCTGGTTCTGGCCCTGAACCGGGCCTTGCGGGAACGGGGCTGGTTTCAGTCGCCCCGAGTGGAACCGGATCTCAAGAGCGTGCTGGATCTGGTGGCGGTGGGCACCATCGCCGATGTGGCCAGTCTCACGGGGCTGAATCGTCCTTTGACCGCCGTGGGTTTGCGGGTCGCTTCGGCAGATACCCGGCAGGGGTTGGTGGCCTTGATGGCGGTGGCCCGGCTGCGCGGCAGCCTGAGCGCCGGCCAAGTGGGGTTTCAGATCGGTCCCCGCATCAACGCCGGGGGGCGTCTGGGTCAGGGGGCGCTGGGGGCGGAGTTGCTGATCACCGACGACGCGACCCGCGCCGAGGAGATTGCCCAGACCCTGGAGCAGTACAATCACGAGCGTCAGCAGTTGGAAAAAAAGATTCTCCAGGAATCCATCGCCCAGGTGGAGTCCCAGGGCTTGGCGGAACGGCGACTCGGGTTGGTGGTGGCGGGTCAGGGGTGGCATCAAGGGGTGGTGGGCATTGTGGCCTCCCGGCTGGTGGAACGATATCACCGGCCTGTGGTGGTGATGGCCATGGACGCGGACGGGGGCGGCAAGGGATCGGGCCGTTCCATTCCCGGCGTGGATCTGCTGGCGGCGGTGACCCGGTGCGAGCCGTTGTTGCGGGGATTTGGCGGTCATCGGGCCGCGGCGGGGTTGACCTTGATCCCCGGCGAGCTGGATGCCTTGATCGAATGCTTTGACCGGGCCGTGCGGGAGGGGAATCCGCCCGAGCTGTTTCAGCCGGTGTTGCGGGTGGATGGAGAGTGTCCCCTGGGGGATGTGGATCTGGAGTTGGTGGGGCGTCTGGAGCGGTTGCAGCCCTTTGGCCGGGGCAATCCCGAGCCGGTGTGGGTGGCCCGCAATGTCCGGGTGCTGGATCCCCGGGTGTTGAACGAGCGGCATGTCCGTTGCCAGTTGGCGGATACCCGGGATGCGGTGGTGGATGCCATTGCGTTCGGGGTGCTGCCTGGACCCTTGGGGCAGGGCATGCTGCACGCGACGGCGCGGGTGGATGTGGCCGGAACCCTGTCCATCAACCGCTACAACCATCGGGAACGGGTGCAGTTCATCATCAAGGATGTGCGCCCCGCCAGTCTGGAGCCTTTGGGGGTGTGAAGACGGTATGAGATCCTGTGCCCTCCTCGGTTTTCCCGGCGCCCTGTTTCGGGGCTGGCCGGGAAACGAGGGCAGGTTCAGGCTGCGGCGGTTTGGTTCCAGACTGGAAAGCGTTCCAGAATTTCCGGAGAGTGGCCTCCGCTGATCACGTCGGCCAGGGCGGTCAGCAGCGCGGATTCCGGGTGGCGATCCTGGATGGCCCGTTGACAGTTGCAGCGCAGATCCCATCCCGGAGAGCGGGTACCGGTCCGGATCAGGCTTTTGACGCGGCCCAGGGCGGCATCGAAGCGTTTGGGGTCGTGGGCCAGCACATAAAACCACAGCTCAAGAGCCAAGACCGGATTGGTGGCGCCCTGCAAGGTGATCGCTCTGTCCAGCAGCGGCAGACCTTCGGTGCTGCGCCCTTGACATAACAAAAGTTGTACAAAGTTGGCCAGACGGCTGGCGTTGTTGGGTTCCATTTGCAAGGAACGGCGGTACAGATCCTCGGCGGCGGCGTGGTTGTGGCGCAGATCGTTCATGAACAGGGCCAGATTGCCCAGATTGTTGGGATCCGTGGGATCGGCCTTCAGGGCGCGGTGATAATAGTCTTCGGCCTTGTCCGGGTCGCGGCGGACGTTCTTCAAGAACAAGGCGTAGTTCCCCAGGTGGGCGGAGTGGTTGGGATCCACCTCCAGGGCTTGGAGAAAGCGTTTTTCGGCGGCGTCGTGATCCTGGCGGACGTTTTTCAGGAACAACGCGTAGTTGCCCAGACAGTTGGCGTCCCGATCATCCAGGGTCACGGCCCGTTGGTAGAGGTCTTCCGCCAGATCGTCGTCCCGGCGGGTGTCGTGGAGATACAGCGCGAAATTGCTCAACAAGATGGCGTCGTGATCCCCGTTTCCGGTGGCGATGGCGCGACGGTACAGGGTTTCCGCCTGGTCATCGTCGCCACGCACCTCGTGCAGGAACAAGGCGTAGTTGCCCAGATGGGTGGCACATTCCGGTTCCAGTTCCAGGGCGCGGCGGTAATGGGTTTCGGCGGCGTCGTGGTCCTTGCGGACTTCGTGCAGGAAGATTGCGAAATTGTCGAGATTGACCCCATGATCGGGATGGATCCGCAAGGCGTGTTGGTAGAGGGTTTCGGCCTGATCCGGATCGTGACGGACTTCGTGCAGGAACAAGGCGAAAGTGCCCAGCAGATCCGGATTTTCCGGTTCCAAGTCGAGGGCCTGACGAAACAGTCGTTCCGCCAGATCGTAATTCCGGATCACCTTTTCGGCCACGAACCGTTTGGCCAGCAGTTCGTTGATGGGGGAGGATTCCGGTTGATCCAGGCCCGGCACCCAGCGGATTTGGTCCGAGGCGAGAATGGGACCGAGCTTGTCGAGCAGTACGGTCATGCCTTGGGCCAGACGGGCGCTGTCGTCGCTGTTGGGATGGGTTCGGTCCGATTCGTGGGCGCAGGGACGGAACTCCAGAGTCGAGATTTCTTCGCTTTGGGGTTGCCAGGTTTCCAGGGCCTGAGGATCGGAGGGAACACCGGGTCCGGCGATGTGGACCTCGAAGCCGTGGGTGCGCAAAAAGACCCATTGGTTCCATTGTTCCGTTTTGTTGCGTGTGGCGTCCCGTCGGGTCAGAAAGGAGGTCAGCCCCTTGAGCAGACCTTTGGGGGGGGCGGAGTGGGGCGCATGGGCCGGTTGGAATTGGGTATTCATGGCTTCAAGACCCTTTGGAAGTGCCACGCGATCAACACGAACGCTGCGGTGTTTGATGAAACCGGATTGGCCTTATTTTTCGATTTATTTTCAGTTATTTGGCGGACGTTTGAGGCCGACGCACATCCCGTTGTTTGATTTCGTTCCACAGATTGCGATAGGCGGCGGCTTCCTGGCTTTCCCGGGCATAGGAGAAGATCGGAGAACGTTTCACCCCCATGGCCTCGATGATGTTGGATTCGGGAATGATGGATTGCAGGAAGATCGGATGTTTGCCGAAGACGTTGCGGGTCACCACCCGGTGGATCGGTTTGTGGTCGTTGATCATGTTGAAGAAGGGCATGACCTGGAGCCGGTTGGCGCGGCGCTTGACCAGGAACTGGACCAGACTGTTGTAGGCCCGCAGCGAAAGCGGCGTGGGGATGAGGGGGACCAGCAGCACATCCGACATGTGAAAGACATTCTCCGCCACCACACCGATACCCGGGGGGCAGTCCACGAAGACGTGATCGAAATGTTTTTGCAGAGGTTTCAGGATTCGTTGCAGGGCCACCAGGGGTTTGGACTGCTGATCGATCTGGGATTCCATGTGACGGTAGGTGATGTCGGCGGGCAGCAGGTCCAGATTGGGGAATCCGGTCATGCGCAACGCGGACTGGGGATCCGGATGTCCACCGAGAAGCTCTTTGGAACCGCCCTTGATGACCGGTTTGACGCACAGATAATAGCTGGTGCTGCCCTGGGGATCGAGATCCCAGATCAGGGTTCTGGCCCCTTCCGAAGCGGAAAGATAGGCGAGATTGACGGCTGTGGTGGTTTTTCCGACGCCGCCTTTGATGTTATACAAAGAAAAAATTTTCATGGGCGATTCAGCGCTCCTTGCGGGGTGGTGAGGATCGGATCGAAAGCCAGTGATCCCAGCGGGAGAATATATCGGCTTTGTCGGTTGAAAGAAAGTCGATAATGCGGGTATTCTAACGGGGGTGAGTCCGGAAGTGGCCGGTCTTTTAAGGGGTGAAGGTCCATTGGGAGGAGAGAGACCATGAAAGTGTCCGTTACATACGCCGAACCGAAACGGCAGGTGGTGCTGAATGTGGATGCGTCCGAGGGGATCACGGCGGAAGGTGCGATCCGGCAATCGGGCATTCTGGGGCGTTATCCCCGCATTGATCTGGGGGTGAACAAGATTGGCATCTACAGCAAACTGGTGCCATTGGATCATGTGCTGTCCAACGGAGACCGGGTGGAGATCTATCGTCCGGCAGAGGGCAAACCGCCCAAGAAGGACCGGGCGGCCCGCAGCGCCGCCGGTGCCGCCGCCGCGGAGGAGGGAGCCGGAGAGTCGTGAGCCGTCTGCCCGGCGCGACCCGCTACCGGTTGACCCTGGAGTATGACGGGAGCCGTTTTTCCGGCTGGCAGCGTCAGGCGCCGGGAGTGGTTACGGTGCAAGGGGTGGTGGAGCAGGCTCTGGAACAGATTTGTGGCCATCCGGTATTGCTGGTGGGGGCGGGTCGCACCGATACCGGGGTACACGCCCGGGGACAGGTGGCCCACTTCGATACCCTTCGTCCCCGGGAGGCATGGGTCTTTCCCCGGGCACTCAATGTGTTGACCCCTCCGGATGTCGCGGTGCTGGAGGCGGAGAAGGTGCCGGAGGGGTTCAATGCCCGTCGGGCGGCGTGGCGGGAGTATTGTTATCGGATCCTGCGCCGGTCGGTGCCATCGGCGCTGGACCGGGGTCGGGTGTGGCATCATCCGGGCCGCCTGGATCTGGAGGCGATGACGGAGGCGGCGGGATTCCTGGTGGGCCGCCAGGACTTTTCCGCCTTTCGCGCCGCCAACTGTCAATCCCTGACCCCGGTGCGGGAGGTGACTCTGGCCGAATGCCGCTCGGTGGGAGACGAAATCCATTTTGTCATCCGCGCCAATGCCTTTTTGTACCACATGGTGCGCAACATCGTGGGCAGTCTGGTACTGACCGGGCGGGGAAAATGGACCCCGCAACAGTTCGCCCAGGTGCTGGCGGGTCGGGATCGCACCCAGGCCGGCCCCATGGCTCCGGCCCAGGGGCTTTATTTGATGCGGGTCCATTATGGGGATGGGGAACCGATGGGCACTCTTTAAAGAGTCGCGATTCAAGAATCGGCCAATCCTGACAAACAGGCCGGTCCCGAACAAGAGGGATGCGGATAGATGCGGGCCTTATGCCGTTTTTGTTGTGCGGAAAGGGAATATGTGTTATTGGCTCGTAAAAGGTGGGATGAAATCCCCAAATCGATGCACGCGGGAGTGATGGCGAATGGACGAGTGGATCACGGTCAGAAACGACGCTCATGAGGCCCTGGTGCAGGCCGAGGAGCGTTCGCGGGATTTGAAGGAGCGGTTCAAGGAGATCAAGAGAAAGATCATTCATCTCTCCATTATCCTGTCCCAGGCCGAGCACGCCAAGGATCGGGCACTGGCCGCCTATGCCACCCATTCCGGCTCCGAGCGGTTGCAGGAGGAGTTGAGCGAAGCGCGGGAGCGGGTGGCCCGTACCCGGCAGGAGATGGAAGACCTGGAAACCCTCATGGAAGCCTCCAAGAGTGAGTTCCGTTTGTTGACCCGGGAGCTGCCGGCGTTGCGCAAGGCTTTTGCCGATGCGGAGCAGTTGTTCTGGTTCGGTCTGTTCGAGACCATGCGGGATCGGATTCGCCACGCCATCGGCGCCGAAGTGGAACAGGCCTATGCCGCTTATGCCGCCTCGTTCACCCGCGACCTGACCCCCGAGGCCTTCCTGAAACGTCTGTTCGGCGATTTCGGGAATGCGGAACGTCTGCCGGAGATCCGTCGGGAGCTGGCCAGGAGCTATCCTTTGACCCGATCCCCGAACGAAGCCTCCGAAACCTACTCCCTGGCCCCTCCGGAAGGGGCGGGTCCGGAGGGAAAACATTCTCCCGGCGACGAGGCCCGTCAATGGGCCCAGATGGTGCGCGGATAAAGGATGTGGAAGGTCGGGGTCGCGCCTTCGGAAACGCTTTGCCGGAGGTGCCGACCATCCCGTCCATCCTGGCCGGATCGGACCCGGTCCAACGATGAGTCGTGCGCACCGTGTGCGATGCGTCGGTTCTCGACCCTCTCTCCCGACGCCGGGTGTGCCAACCATTCCGCGCTCCTTTCGCTGGAGAGCCCGCGCGCTTTATTGATTCCACATAACACCAGGAAACCGCCCGCATTTTTTCTAAGGCGACAGGTGGGCGCTTGTCATTCCGGAGGAAGTCATGACGACCAAGAAGACCGAACGAGTCTTGCTGTTGGGTATCGATTTGGGCACGGCGCGCACCGCCGTGATGAGCAACCGTCAGTTCAGAGGGTTGGTCCACTCCGTGGTGGGATATCCCAAGGATATCATCGGGGTGAAAATTCTCAATCGCACCCAGGTGATCGGTTCCGAGGCCATCGAGAAACGGGCCTTGCTGGATCTGTATCATCCCTTGCAAGACGGCGTGTTGAAAGAGGCCAGTGAACGGGATCTGGAAGCGGCCCGGGAGCTGCTCAAACAGGTGATCGCCTTGACCGAACCCGCTCCCGGCGACCGGGTTTGCGGCATCATCGGCGTGCCGACCCGGGCCGCGCTCTCCAATAAGGGGCAGTTGCTCGGCATCCTCGATGGCTTGATGGACATCTCCATGGTGGTGTCCGCACCGTTCATGGTGGCGTATGGCCAGAATCGCCTCAACAACGCCATCATCATCGACGTGGGAGCCGGCACCATCGATCTGTGCGCCATGCGGGGCACGATTCCCGGTCCCGAGAGTCAGGTGAGCGTGTTCAAGGGGGGCGACTACATCGATGGCTTGCTGGAATCGGCCATGCGGGATGCCCATTCCGGGTTGCATGTGGATCGTTATCTGGCCCAGGCCATCAAGGAGCGTTACGGCTTTGTGGGGGAGGCGGAGCAGCGGGTGATCGTGCCGTTGCGCATTCACGGCAAGCCGGCGGAAGTGGATGTGACCGATGCCCTCCGCATCACCTGCGAAACCATCGTGGGTGATATCGTCGAAAGCGTCAAGCGCATGCTGTTGCTGTTCGATCCGGAGAGTCAATCGGCGGCCTTGGCCAATCTGGTTCTGGCCGGGGGCGGATCGCGCATCCGGGGATTGGGTTCGATGATCGAAGCGCAGCTTCGGGACTATGGAAACGTGAAGGTCACGATGGCCGATGACGCGGATTTCGCCGGTGCCGAGGGGGCCTTGAAGCTGGCCACCGAACTGCCTCCGGAGTATTGGGATCAGATCGGCGCGGTGGTTGGGGGGTAGGCTGTTTTTTTGGGTTTGGGTTGGGGCCCGTGGTCTTCATGGGTGGCTTGACTTAAAGATCGAAATGGAGTGGGGGAGTGCGATGCGCGACGGATCGACTGGCTTTTTTTCGACCCTGGTTTCGTGGTTTTGGACCGTGCTGTTTGTCGGAGGCGCGGTACTGAGCGGGGTTCGGGTCGCGCAGGAGCTGGATGTGGTGGCCTTGTCCAAATGGGCCTCGTTGCCGTCATTCCTGAGCGTGCCTTTGCAACGTCAGGGGGACAACGCCATCATTGCCACTCTGGCCGGGGTGGTGGCGTGTTTTTTGATGTTGTTTTTGTTGGGTTATGTGCTTCAGTCGCTGCTGGACGCCCTGCGTCTGGGTCTGGTGGCCCGCGCCATCAAAAAACGTTCCCGTCGTTTGGACGATCCCCGCACCACCTCCCCGGAACAGTGGCGTTGGTTTTATTACAGTCGTTTCACCCGGTTGTGGCGTGAGTTCGCTTTATCCTTGCAAGCCGAGTCGCTGCCGGATCTGTCTACCGGAGCCACCCATACCCGTCTGATCGCCTCCCTGCCCCCCGAAGTGGTGTTCAGCCATCAAGCCTTGGTGGATGTGCCCATGCGGGTGGAGTTTTTTCGTCATCTGCCCGGGATTTTGACCGGTGCCGGCATCGTCAGCACCTTTGCCGGAATCTTGATGGGGTTGACCGGGTTTGATCCGTCGGTGGGGGCGGATCAGGTGACGCGGGAACTTCAGGGGCTGTTCATGGGGGTTTCCACCGCCTTTTCCGCCTCCTTTTTCGCCATTGTCACCGCCATGCTGGTCACGGTGGTGGAAAAACTTCTGTTGCATTGGCGTTATGCCCAGGTTCTGGCCTTTCAGGGCTTGATGAACCGGCGCTTTGGCATGGGATCGTCCTCGGGAGAGTCCCGGTTGCGGGATGCTTCGGCCCGGACCCTGTGGGAAGAGCCGGTGCAACGGATCGTGGAATCCGTGGCGCGGCTGGAGCCGTTGTTGTTGCGGGATCGGGATGATCGGGAAGAGGCGACGCTGGGGGTTTCGTTGGGTTTGAGCGGGGTGATGGCCACGGTGGAACGGGCCTTCGAGACTTGGTCGGCGCGGGAGAGCAAACAGCAGGAGGCGATGCGTACCCTGTCCAGGGATCTGGTGTCGGTCGGACGGGGCGTGGAAAATTTGTTGACCCGCCAGTTGGCCGGGATGGAGGAGGAGGCCGAACGGGTCGCCGAACGGGCCAAAGCCACCCAGGAGCGGTTGGAGGCCCGTCTGGCCAATCTGGAAGGATTGCTGGAACGGCTGGCGGGGCGGGAAGAGAGCCACACGGCCCGGTTGGAATCGGCTTTGGAGCGGTTGGGGGCGGGCATGGCCCAGGTGCTGGAGCAGCGTCTGTCCAGTCTTCAGGGGGAGGGTACGGGTGCGCAGGAGGTGTTGACCCAGGGGATGCGGCGTCTGGCGGACTCCGGGGAGGGGCTGGCGCTGGGGCTGGAACGGCTGGGGGGCTGGCTGGAAGAGGAGGCGCGCCGGAGTCGGGAGGAGCGTCAGGGGGTCGGGGCGCGACTGGAGGCGCTGGGCGAGCGTCTGGGGGGGCATCTGGAGGCGCAATCGTCGTGGATGCAGGCGCGGGCTACGGAGTTGGGGGTCGCTCTGGAGGGGGTGTCGCAGGGTCTGGAGACCGTGGGCAATCGTCTGGAGGGGCAACTGGAGCAGCAGGTGGCGTTGATGCAGGCGGAGCAGGTCTCCCGGCGCACGGGATTCGGGGCGGTGGTGGGGGGGCTGGAGAAGCTGAATGGTCAATTGGGCCAGCAACGGGAGTGGATGCAGGAAGAGTCGGTCTTTCGGCGTCAGGAGATGGGTGTTCTGGCCAGTGGTTTGGAAAATCTGGATCGCCGCCTGGAAAACGAAGGCGTGTTGTGGGCCGAAGAGAGAGAGGGGCGTCGCGACGGGATGGAGCGGGTGGTCGGCGGTTTGCGGAGCCTGGAAGAGGGGCTTCATCGGCAATGGGCATGGTTGCAGGAGGAGTCCACAGGGCGTCAGTCTGGCCTGGGTGCGTTGACCAACAGCGTCGAGGGGGTCCGGGCGCAACTGGCGCAACAGCTTCCGCTGTGGCAAGAAGAGGCCGCCGAGCGGCAGGCCGGTTTGCTTGCCGTGACCGGTGGGATCGGAGAAGTGCGGGATCAATTGGCGCAACAGCTTCCGTTGTTGCGGGAAGAGACCGCGGGGCGGCAGGCCGGTTTGCTTGCCGTGACCGGCGGTATCGAGGGGGTCCGGGAGCAACTGGCGCGGCAACTTCCGCTGTTGCAGGAGCTGACCGCCGCCCATCGGGAGTCCATGGGTGGATTGACCGGGGGCGTGGAGGCTTTGGGCAGCCGGTTGGATCGGCAATTGTCCGTGATGGAAGCGGAAGCGGGCATCCGTCGCGAGGGGATCGCCGGGGTGAGCCGTCATCTGTCCGAGCTGCGCGGCGCTCTGGAGCATCGCTTGGAGGAACAATCGGCGAGTCTGGAGTCCCTCGCGGTCCGTCACGGGGAGTGGATCAGACGTGGGGAAGAGGGGTTGGTGGTGTTGCGGGAGTTGGCGGGCCGGATCGACGCGGGGGATGCGGAGAGCCGTCTGTTTCGGGAGCAGGCCATGGAGTCCGCGGGTCGGTTGCGTCAGGGGATGACGGAGTTGACCACCCGCATGCCTTCGGGGGCGGAGGTGTCCGGGTGGATCCGGGAGGCGGCTTTGGAGTGGTCGTCGGCCCTGGAAGGGCGTCAGGCCCGTCTGGTCGAGGGGATGCGGGCGGCCCACGGGGAGCTTTTGGCCCGTGTGGATGCGGGTGTGGCGGCCATCGAGGGGGTGAGGGCCGATGAAGCCGTTGTATTGCGTCTGCTGGAGGGGGTGACCCGTCGTTTGGATGCGATGCAGGGGGGATGGCAGGAGAGCATGGTGGAGCTGGCCGGGCGGGTTGCCCAGGTGAGCGGCGCCATGGATGCCACTTTGAAGGATTTGCTGTTGCGGGTGGAACGGGTGGCCAGCTCCGGCGAGGAGGGGATGGCTTTGCTGTTTGGGGAGATGGGCCGAGAGATGGAACGGATGCGGCGTCAGATCCGGGAGTCTGCCGGACAGGTGGCGCTTCAGACCCGCGAGTGGTTGTTGTCGAGCGGCGCGGGGGGGGAGGAGAAGCTGCAAACCTTGATGCGGGGGGTCTCCGAGGAGTTCAAGAGCGCTTTGACCACGTTGGCCGACGAGCGGTCGCAACTGGACGGGGACCGGGAGTCCGCGTTGATGGAGCGGCTGTTGAGCCAGACCGCCGAGCAGGCCGAAGGGGTCAAGATGGCGGTTCTGGGAGAACTGGACGAGACCGCCAGGCAGATCGCGACCCATTTGCGGGTGTCGGGGGAGGAGTTGATCCGCTCCCGGGAGGATACGGCCCGGGATGTGGTGACGGTGATCGCCGAGCGTATGGATACCGCCTTTGGCGGGGTGGCCCAGGAGCTGGCCGAGATGCGCAAGCGGCTGGTGGCCGAGCAGAAGGCCATGGAAAATTCGCTGCAAGCCTGGGTGAACGAGGCTTCCCGTTCCACCATGGAGGAAAACCGGGTTTTGGCCCAGCGGCTCATGGAGGTGCAGAGTCATTTCGACGAACGCCATCAGGGGGTGATCGGGGTGATCGATCAGTTGGGCCAGGGGCTGGAACGGGATCTGGAACAGTTGCGCGATGGTCTGTATCACAAAAACGAGGAGTCCTCCCGTCACGTGGAAGCGCATCTGACCGAACTGGGGCAGTTGCTGGAAGGGGTGGTGACCAGTCTGGGTCGGGAGCAGAGTGTGTTCATCGAGATGTTGGGGGAACGGCTGGATTCGTTGCGGCGGCGTTTGCGGGTCAAGTAGCGCAATCGGACAAAAGGGGACGATATGACCTTCGAGATGGTGCGGATGCGGGTGGGGGACGAAACCGGGGCCGGAAGAACGGCTTTGGCCGCTCATCCGGTGGTGCGCCCGGCTTTGACCGGCAAACCGCGTCTCGTGGAGCGCAGCGAAACCGGTTTCGATACCCCGGAACGGAAATTGTGGCGCGCCGGGATGACGTTGACCGCCCATCGACAAGGCCTGAAGTGGCTGGCCACCCTGGCCCGGGTGCCAGAGAGCGGCGAAGTCTCCCGGGAGTGGGAGTGCGGCAGCGCGGAGAGACCCGATTGGTCGGAACTCAAGCGGCATCTGCCCGATGCTCTGCTGGCTGAGGGGATCAAGTCCAAGTCTTTGGAACCGCTGTTCCGGATCGCACAGCGGGAGGAGCGGTGGCGTTTGGAGTATCCGGACGGCTCCCGGATCACCATTCGGGAGTTGCGGGGTCAATGGATCGGCCCCACGGGTGAAGAGCCGTTTCACGAGGTGGTGTTGGAGGCTTCCGGTGGGGTGCCGTTGCGGTTTTTGCAAACCGCGCTGGCGGTGGGGCGTCATTTCTCGGCCACCCTGGAGCCTTTGGATCCGGTGGCCCGGGGGCTGAGTCGGTTGGATCCGGATCGGTTCGTGCCGGTGATCCGGGAAGAGGTGGCGTGTCTGCCGGGGGATCGGGTCTGTGACGGCTTGGTCAAGGCCGGGGAGTTTTGGGTGCGGGACATGCAGGCCCAATTGGCCCCGTTGGCGTATGGTTCCGACGGGATCGCCTTGGGCGCGGTTTTCCGGCTGCTGCAGGCGACGGCTGGACTGCGCCGTTTGATCACTTGGTTTGGCGATGTGCTGCCCGAGTCGTTGCGCCGCGACATGGAAGGCGAGTTGGCTTGGCTGTCCGGAGCGTTGTCCCCGGTGTGCGCGGGAGCGGAGCTGTCCAGGGAGATCCTTCCCCGCATGCGGAGGCGGTTTCTGGATGATCCGCAGTTGGAAGGGGCGCTTTCTTTGGCGCTGGGGGATTGGCAATTGGCCTTGAAACAGGCACGACGGGCGGTGGATTCGGTCCGTTTCACCCGGTTGTTCATGGGGTTTGCCATCTGGTTGAGTGGCGAGGAAGGGGTCAAGGCCGCGGTGATGGAGAGTGACGTGGCCACCCGCGAGCGGCTCGGCGCCCCGGTGGAAGGGATGGCGCGGGAGGTGCCGCGCCGTTTGCATCGCGGGTTGATCGATGCGGGCAGGAAAGAGCCGGGCTTTGTGGCCGCTCCGGAGGAGGTCGCCGGGGTGTTGACCCTGGCCGAAGGGCTGGAGCAGGCGTTGGGATTGTTCGGCGGATTGCTGGCCGAGCGCAAAGGAACTGTGACCGGCATGGTGAGCTATCGGCAGGCGGTCATGGAACTGGTGCGGGCCGGTCGGGTGGTGGTGGCGTTGCACGAGGCACAACATCTGTGGCAACGGCGTTTTCCCGTCGGGTCCGCGGATCCGGTGGTTCATCTGTTCCGGGGTTGGCAGGGCGCGGGAGTGGATGGCGCGCTGACGGGTTATCGGCAGGCATGGGAGGCCTTTGTGGCGGTTCCCGCTCCATGGGTCCGGGATTGAATCATGGTGAGATTGATACGACTGCGTTCCCAGAGTGGGGATGAAGGGCCGGGAAATCCCTTCTGGATCAGTTACGCGGATCTGATGACCGCCTTGGTGATGCTGTTTCTGGTGGTGATGAGCATCTCCATGGTGGCGATTTCCTCCCGTCCCATGGTGGAAAAAAAACAACGCGCCGGAGACATCCGCATGATCCTCACCCAACTGGATCTGATGGCCGAAGAGGCCGGATTGGATCTGCGGGTGAATCAGGAGGATCACTCGATCCATTTTGGCGACAAGGCCCGTTTCGCCTTCAACAGTTATCAGTTGACCCCCGAGGCGGTGGAGATTCTGCGGGCTTTTGTGCCGGTGTTACTGGAGGCCCGCGCCGGAGAGGAGGGGGATCGATGGATGGAACGGGTCCACATCGAAGGTTACACCGATGCGGCGGGGAGTTATCTCTACAATGTGGATCTGAGCCTGAAGCGGGCCCAATCGGTGTTGTGCGCCTTGCTTTCCGTGGATCTGCCGCCGGAGAAACGGCGTCGTTTGCAGGAGTTGCTGATCATCGACGGGGCTTCGGTGACGGCCATCAAATCCAGTCCCGAAGAGAGCCGACGGGTGGAAGTGCGCCTGGAGTTCCGGCGCGTCGGCGACGAGGCCAAAACCAAATCCCCCCCGGATCTGCCCATGGGCCACTGCGCGGTTCCCATGGAAGAGGGGAAAAAGGGAGTGCCCGCGGTTGTCGTCAAACCCGCCGTCACCCCCGGCAATCCTCCATCCTGGCTGGAACCGTTCCGGGAGCAGTTGTTGGAGTGATGGTCTTTGTTTGGTGGGGGTTATACGCGGTCGTCCATCCGAAAACCCGTGCTTTTGCGCAACCGGAGCCTGCCAACGGATAATGGGATCGCTCTCATAGCCCGGCGGAGGCGTTTTGAGTCAGTCGTCCCAGCACCTTGCGATGCAGGGTCGAAATGGGGGGTGCCTGATCGGTTCCCGGCACGACCCATCGATGGCCGCTGTCGGAGGAAGGTTCTCCGGCCTGCCAGGGACAGAAAAAGGGAAAGACCGTCAATTTGAAATGAGTAAAGATGTGATCCACCGGTTCCAGGGCCACCGGGAGGTGGACTTGCAGACCATGGCGGTCCGCCAACCATTGCTGGATGTGATGGGCCTGGGGCGGGGTGGGGGTGGGACCGGGATCGTCTCCCGGAGGGCACCACAGTCCCCCCAACAGTCCCCGGGCCGGTCTGGGCAGAAGCAGCAAGGCGCGATCCTGGCGGACCACCAAGGCGTTGAATTGATATTTATGGGGCTTGGCGACCTCCCGGGTGACGGTGGCGGGATAGCCTTCGGGCCGACCCATGGCATGGGCGGCGCACCAGGGATTCCAGGGACAGTTGGGGCAGTCGGGTGAGCGGGGACGGCAGATGGTGGCGCCCAGATCCATGATGGCCTGGGCATAGCTGCCGGCTTGACCCGGGGGGGTGAGCCGGCGGGCCGTCTCCCAGAGGATTTTTTTTCCGGGGGTGGAGTCCGGGGGGTGATCCAGGGCCAGCAGTCGGGAAAGCACCCGTTTGACATTGCCATCCAGAATGGCATGGTGCTGATTGCAGGCAATGGCCAGAATGGCCCCGGCGGTACTCGGGCCGATCCCCGGCAGTTTCACCAGCGCTGCCATCTCCTGGGGCAGATGACCCTGATGATGTTGCACCACCTGCAAGGCGGCGGCGTGCAGATGAACCGCCCGTCGGTAATATCCCAGCCCCTGCCAGCAGGCCAGCACCGCCTCCAGGGGGGCGGCCGCCAGCGCCTGGATGGTGGGAAAACGGTCGAGAAATCGTTCATAGTAGGGCAGCACACTCTTGACCCCGGTTTGCTGCAACAAAATTTCCGAAAGCCAGACCGGATAGAGATCCCGGGTGCGTCTCCAGGGCAGATCCCGACCGAAGCGGGCGTAATGGTCGAGCAGTCGTTGGGCCAGGATGGCGCGGATGGCTGGATCGGTCACTGCTTCCAATGGAATCCTCCCCGGATGTATTCAAAGATGGTTCGGACGTGCAGTTTTTCCAGTTGCCAGTCATCGGGCAGGGGCAAAAATGGCGAGATGTTGCGCACCGCCTGCAAGGCTGCTTCGTCGAGAATGGCCTCCCCCGAGGAGTTGATCACCCGTATGTCGCTGACCACCCCTTTCTTGTCGATGGTGAAACGCATGGACAAGGAACCGGAAAGCTTGTCCCGCTTGGCCTGGGCCGGGTAGACCCACCCCTGCTGGATCTGTTCTTTCAGCCGGGCGAAATAGGCGGTGTAGCGGGGTTTCGGGGTATCGAGGTTCACCGTCTCTTCGTGGGACTTGAATGATTCTTCCCGCATCTTGCGGTTGCGATCCTGATCCCAGCGGGTCATGTCACCCAGAGACGGGTTGAGATTCAAGGGTCCGGCAGGGCTTTTTTCAGGGGGTGCCGGATTGGTGCGCGGGGGGGCGGGTGTAGAGGGCGCGGGGGGTTGGGACTTGGGCCGGGGCCGGGACTTGGGCCGCTCCGCCTGGGGGGATGGCACGTTCCAGGAGGCGGGAGGTTCGGGTCTTTTCTCTTCCGGAAGCGGAGCCGGTGGGAGAGCGGGTTTGGGTTCGGGCTTTGGCTCGGGTTGGGACTCCGGTTTGGGTTCGGGTTGGGACTCCGGCTTGGATTCGGGTTGGGGGTCCGGGGCCGGGGATTGGAGTGCCGGAGGTGGAGCGGGCGGTTCCGGAGCCGAGGTTTCGACGGCTTTGGGGGGCGCTTCCGGTTTTTTCTCCGGTGGCATCGTCACCAGTCGGACCGGCATGTGGGGAATGGACTCTTTTGGCTCCGGTGGTTTGGGGGCGAGCCACTCCAGGCGTGCCAGCATCAGCAGATGGAGCAGGATGGACAGAATCAAGGCCATCCGGAAAAAACGACGGGGGGGCGGGGGAAGCGCGGGCTCCGGTTCCGGGTTCAGTTCCGCTTCAGGCTCCGGCGCCAGATTGGGGGTGTCGTCGGGTGCGTTCATGGTCTGGTCAACGGGTTCCGGCTCCGGCGCCAGATTGGGGGTGTCGTCGGGTGCGTTCATGGTCCGGTCAACAGGTGCTGGTGGCGGTCGAGTTGTTCCAGCAACAAAAAGGTCAGCACCCCGTTGAGCACCCCGGAGATCCACGATCCGGCCAGAAACCAGGGGAGAGCGGTCAGAATGCCCGCGTGTCCCACGATCAGCAGCCAAGCGGCCACGGTCTGGGCGGCCATGTGGGCCAGGGCCGCCAGCAGGGAGATGCCCACCGGTCCCAGTCCGGAGGAGGGCATCCATCGCAATACGGCCAGCATGGCGATGGCTCCGCATCCGCCGGACAGACTCAAGAAAAATCCGGGGGTGAACAGGGTTCCCAACGCCAAGGATCCGGCCAGAATGCGCATCAGGGTGACAGTCGCCGCCGCCCGCCAGCCCAGACGCAAGAAAGCCACCAGCGTGAACACGTTGGCCAGTCCCGGCTTGAACCAGGGGCCGGGGCCCGGCAGGGCCGCTTCCAGCACCTGGGCGGTCACCGCTGCCGCCGCCAGATAGGCGATGAGCAGATCCTGTCGCAGAGGGGGCATGGGGAGCAGGGTATTGGTACTCATTCGCTCACCCCGTCGAATTCGTTCTGGGTGGGGGCGGGGCCGGGACCTTCCACCCGCACCAGCACACCGCAGGGCACACAGGCCGTGGTCCGTCCCGCTCCTTGGATCCATCCGGTGCGGGTGCCGATCATCCGGGGACTGTGGTACTCCAGCAGCCGGACCCGGCCCTGTTCCACCTGGATGGTCACGGGTCCGAGGCGTCCGGGAATTTCCTTCTTGAAATCCTGATCCAGGGGAAGGGTCATCACCGGTTGGTTGTCCCGGAACACCACGGCCTTGCGGCCCGGTTCGCCGGTGGTCATCACGCCGCTGACCACGATCCCCAGGGCGCTGACGCCCATGACCAGACGGTCCGCGGGGGTGGAGGCCCGGAGGAGCAGGGTGGACAGTTTCATGGGGTGGGAGTCCGGACGGCGACAAAGCCTGGGGTCTGGACAAAATGGCCATCCTCCCGAATCAACAAGGCTTCGCTGCCGGGAAAGTAGGTCAGGAGTTTCAAGCCTTCCGTCTCCCCGAGGACGAATACGGCGGTGCTCAAGCCGTCGGCGGTCATGGAGTCCATGGCCTGGATGGTGACGGAGATCAGTCCGGATCGGGCCGGCGCTCCCGAGCGGGGATCGAGAATGTGGTGATAACGCACCCCGTCGGCGATGAAAAACCGTTCGTAATCCCCGGAGGTGGAGACGGCCCTGGAACCGGTCAGGTCCATGACCGCCACCACTCCGCCGGGATTGCGGGGATCCCGCAGACCGATATGCCAGGGTTTGCCGCTTTTGTCCCCGGTGAGGCGCATGTCTCCTCCGGCGTTGATCAGGGCGTTGGCGACGCCGGCTTGTCGCAAGACGGTCATGGCCCGCTCCACGGCATACCCTTTGGCGATTCCGCCCAGATCCAGGGCGACCGCACCGGAGGCCAGACGCACCCGTCGCTCCGGAGTGAGGAGGATGGCCGGTTCCGGGGTATGGGCGCGGGTGTCGCGCCAGCGGCTCACGGCTTCCGGGGCGGGGGGAGCGGTGGGGGGCGGTTCGCGGGAAAAACCCCACAGATCCGAAAGGGGACCAATGCCGATGTCGAAGACTCCGCCGGAGCGTTTGCCGATCTCTACCCCTTGGGCGATCACCTTGGCCAACTCTTCGGGCACGGATTGTTCCTGGTCCCGTTGGGCGTCGTTGAGTTGGGACACGGCGCTTGACGGGATGAAGCGACTGGTGAGTGCTTCGATGCGGCCAATTTCGTCGAATGCCCGATCCATGGCCTGATCGGCCTGGGGATCCGGCACCCCCCAGGTGGTGATGGAGACCAGTGTGCCCATCTGCAAGCGGGTGGAAACCCGGGCTTCGATGGTTTCGTGACCCCCGAACCGCCACCAAAGCAGCAGCGCGATCATCCCGATTCCGGCTACTCCCCATCCCGCCAGGAGTCGCAAGCCGGGTTTCATCCCATGTCTCCCCACAGCAGTTGACAGGCCGCCACCGTAATGATGGCAGCGGTTTCGGCCCGCAGAATGCGGGGACCGAGGGAGACCGTGACGAATCTCAACTGTTCCCGGGCCAAACGCACCTCGTCTGCGGTCAATCCCCCCTCCGGGCCGATCAGCAGGGTGACGCCGTTGCCGGGATGGGGCAACGCCCGCAGACGCGCCCCCTGGTCCCCGGCTTGCTCCCAGAAAAGCAACCGGGGAGCCGAATCCAGCAGCCCTTCCAGATCCCCCCATGTCACCGGGTCGAGGAGGTCGGGTACGCGGGTGCGTCCGCACTGCTGGGCCGCCTCCACGGCGATGCGGTGCAGGCGTCGGGATTTGTTTTCGCTCTGGCGGGCATCCGGACGGCTCACCCCGTAACGGGTCAGCAGCGGGATCAGCCGGTCCGCTCCCGCCTCCACCGCCTTTTGCACCGCCAATTCGATGGAGCCGCTTTTGGTCAAACCCAGAATCAGCGTCACGGACAGGGTTGGATCCCGCCCTCCCGCCAGAAATTCCACCGGTTCCACCAGCAGGGGTGGACCCGCCTCGGCGATCACACCGCGCCACTCTCCCGGCTCGCCGTTGAAGAGCGTCACCGGATCTCCACAGCGTAGTCTCAAGGTGCGCACCAAGCGGTGACGCTCCGATTCCTCCAGCGCGATTCGTTCTCCGGCGCGCAAGGGTTGGCAAACAAACAGTCGTGGAGTCATGGCTCGTGAGAAAATCGTCCGGGTTGCCCATTTTTTCGCCGAGGACACATTGCCCACGGCCTCATTCCGGGATACCTTTTACCACTCAATGCAACCATCATCCACCCCGGTTTGTGGACCATACGCATCAAATAGCATGCCATGTCGTTGCCCTTTCCTTTGCAGCTCCTGACTCCCTGGCTCGCCCCGGATCCTTTTCCCCTGTTGGCGGAAATTCGGGTCGCCCCCCGCTTTCGGGAGGTGGTCTCCAGCACCGATTCCCTGACCCGTCGTCTGGAACGGCTCACTGGTGCCGCCTCCCGGGTGCGGCTGGAAGAACAGTTCCAGCATCCCTTGTTGGAGGAGGATCCGTTGCTTTGGGGACCGGAGTACCGGATTCCGGAAGCTCCGGCCATCCTTTCCCGCAACGCCTGGCTGGCCCTCGGCACACAGGATCTGGTGTTTGCCCACTCCCAATTGGCCCTTTCCGGCATGGCCCCTTCCACCCGTCGGGCGATCGAACAGGGGGAAGCCCCCCTGGGGGCTTTGTTTCTGGCCCGTGACGAACCGGTGGAACGGCGGCATTTGTGTTTGGCGGTGGGGGTGGCTCCGGCTTTGGCCCGGAGTGTGAATTTCCCGGAACACCATCGGTTTGTGATGCGTCGTTCGCTGTTTCTGGTGGCCGGTGAGGCCTGCGGGCGCATCCTGGAACTGTTCTTGATGGATCTGTCCCAATGAATGCCTGGATCGCCCGATTGCCCAGATCCTGGATGCGGGAGTCCCTGCTCTTGATGCGGGCGGATCGACCCATCGGCACGTGGCTGTTGTTGTGGCCGGCGCTTTGGGGATTGGCCGCCGCCAGCGGGGGACGACCCTCCTGGGGGTTGCTGGTGATTTTCTCTGTGGGGGCTTTTGTGATGCGCTCCGCCGGATGCGTGGCCAACGACATCACCGATCGGGATATCGATCCGTTGGTGGCCCGTACCCGCACCCGTCCTCTGGCCGCCGGGCGTGTCTCTTTGGTGGTGGCCAAGCGGCTGCTGGTGGGACTTTTGGCGGTGGCCTTGGTGCTTGGGGCGTTGTTGCCGCCTTTGGCATTGGGATTGTGTTTCGCCGGGGCGTTGCTCGCTTTGACCTATCCGTTCGCCAAACGGTTCATCGCCGTGCCTCAGTTTTATCTGGGGGTGGCCTTTGCCTGGGGGGTGCTGATCGCCTGGGCGGCGGCGGCCCAGGGATTGCCACGGGAAGCTTGGTTGTTGTTCCTGGCCGCTTTGACCTGGACCGTGGGCTTTGACACCATCTACGCCATGATGGATCGGGAAGATGACCTCAAGATCGGGGTCCACTCCACCGCGATCTTTTTTGGCCGGTATGATCGGGCGGCCACGGCGGCGCTTTATCTGCTCACCCTGGCCTTTCTGGTGGCCACGGGGATGGGATTGGGGCTGAAGATCGGCTATTATCTGTTTTTGCTCGCGGCCCTCATCCACGGGGGTTGGCAGATTCATGCCATCCGCCATCGGGATTCCGGGGCCTTGTTGCGGGCCTTCCTGGCGAACAAAGGGTTCGGGTTGGTGGTGTTTTTGGGATTTCTTGCCGGTGGATGATTTTGCTGTGTGATCTTTCCTGGACAAGAGGGGGGAAGTCGGGTAGACTCTGCTGATTCATTGGTCGCGGGGCGTGGCGCAGCCTGGTAGCGCACAAGCATGGGGTGCTTGGGGCCGGAGGTTCGAATCCTCTCGCCCCGACCAGTTTTTCTCAGTTGAATGGATGTTTCGGGATTTTTTCCCAAAAAAAGCGGCTTTTGTCCAATCGGGCAAAGGCCGCTTTTTTTTATGCCTTCCGGAGGACGGGGCGGCAGGATGCAAAAAAAAGAAGCCCCGTGTCGGGGCCTCTTTTTTAAACCGCATCGGAAACACAATCAGGCGTCAGAACTGTTCAAACTCATCGTCCGAGGAGCCGCGATGGCCCCCCATGTCGAGATTGACGCCACCGGCTTTGGTTTTGGCGGCAGGTGCCGTGGTTTTTGCCTTGGGAGCTGGCAAGGCGGCCCGACGGGCGGCAATGGTGGTGTGGGCCTTGGGCATCGAAGCGACTGGCGCGATGGCGCGTCTGGCGGGCAGCATGGTGGGGCGTTGCAGGCCATCCACGCGGAAGAAGCCGATGGCCTCTTGCAGCAGTTGCGCCTGTTCGGAGAGCTGACCTGCGGTGCCGGCCATCTTTTCCGAGGCGCCAGCGTTTTGCTGGATCACCTGATCCAACTGTTGAATGGCGCTGTTGATTTGGCCTGCACCCTGGGTCTGTTCGCGACTGGCCACGGAGATGCCCTGGACCAGTTCGGCGGTTCTTTGGATGTCCGGCACCAGTTGGCCCAAGAGTCCCCCGGCCTTTTCGGCGATCTCCACGCTGGATCCGGCCAGTTGGGTGATCTCTCCGGCGGCGGTCTGGCTGCGTTCCGCCAGTTTGCGCACTTCGGCGGCCACCACCGCGAATCCCTTGCCGTGATCCCCGGCGCGGGCCGCCTCGATGGCCGCGTTGAGGGCCAGCAGATTGGTCTGACGGGCGATCTCTTCGATGATGGAGATTTTGCCCGCGATTTCTTTCATGGCCTTCACCGCCGCCGTCACGGCCTCGCCGCCCTCCTGGGCGTCGCTGGAGGCTTTCTGGGCAATGCCTTCGGTCTGCTGGGCATTGTCGGTGTTTTGCTGAATGTTGGAGGTCATCTCTTCCATGGCCGCCGAGGTCTCTTCGATGGAGGCGGCCTGTTCCGTCGCCCCCTGAGAGATCTGCTGGGTGCTATCCATGAGGGAAACACTGCCCGCGGAAACCTGTCCCGCCGCTTCGGTGACCCGGCGCACGATGGTACGCAGCTCCTCCACCATTTCGCCGGTGGCGGTCAGGGTTTGGCCGATGTCGTCCTGGCTGGTGGTGCGGGGCAGGGTGACGGTGAGATCCCCCTTGGCCACGTGGCCCACCAGGGAGCGGATTTGGCGTACCGGTTGGATGGCCAGACGATTGACCAGCAGATAGATGATCAGTCCAGTGGCCAACAGAATGGTCAGGGCCAGCCCGGAAATCTTGATCATGGCGTCACGCACCGCAGCCTGCATGGGCTTCATGTCGGCGATGATCTCGAAGGCGCCCCGCTGATCCCCATCCTTCCAGCCTTCCATCTTGATGCCGATGGGGTCCAACCCCTTGCCCGCAGGATAGTCCTGTTCGGTGCCATGGCAGAGCAGACACCCTTTTTTCATCAGGATCGGACGCATGTAACGCAACGTGTTGGACTCCTCGTCCACCAGCCACAACTCGTCCAGGTTGCTCTTGTCCATTTTTTCCAGCATGGATTTTTCCAGGGGCGTGGCTTCGTTTTTCGGATTGCGCGCGCCAATGCGGGTGACCCGGAAATCATAGTGGGCCTCTTTGGCTTTTTGCATGCCGATGGTCCAGGAGGCCACGATGGGAATCGTGTTGTAAAAGCGGGTCTGGCGCGCCGCTTCGATGATCTCCTGGGTGTTTTTGGGGGCTTTTTTGGCGATTTCGTTCTGGGCTTCCTTGAGCAACACCGGATCGAAGGATTGAGCCGCTCCCAGCGAGGCGATGAAGGTGCGCGCCCCTTCGGTCTGGGCGGTGATCGCCTGGGCCTGGGAGATGATGGAGGCGATGGCATCCTGCTCGATACGGCTTTTGACGAAAAAGAAAATCATCGCAATGCCGATGGTGACGATGAGGACGGTACTGATGATGATCTTGGTCCCGAAGTTCATGTTTTTAAGGGGTTCCATGGAGAATTTCGTTCCCGGGTGGTGTGAGGGATGAAAGAAAATGATTGCTGTGGCAAATGATTATGATTGAAAAGAATGATGTAAAAAATAATCGCTTACGCACCAGTCTGTCATGAAAGCCGATGTGCGTCAAGTTTCCTTTAAGGAGGAGGGGAATGGTGAAAAGCGGGAATGGCGGGGGTTTCCAACGTGTTTTTTTAGAACTTGGAGAGCTTGAAAAAAAGTTGGGTCAGATTGGCCAGCAGCAGGCGTCCACGGGGGGTGAGGGAGTAGGTCCGGTCCGGGGATTTGTCAACCAGTTCATGTTCCATCAGATTTTTCAGATGGAATGTCAGTTTGGTATGGTCGCTGATCGCCAACTCTTTCAACAGATCGCTTAGACGCATGTTGGGTTGGGTACTCAAACACTGAATGATATCCCGGCGGATGGTGTTGGCGAGGCACTTGAGCACCCATTCCAGGCCCGGTCCCATGTCCATTTCCCACATTTGCCGCTCGAAATGGACCTCCTGCATGGTGCGGTGCATCAGAATGGTGAATTCATCCAGCCGAAAAGGTTTGGTCAGCACGTCGCTGGCCCCCAGTTTGATGGCGGCCACGGTGTTTTCCACCGTGATGAAGGCACTGACCAGAATCACCTTCACTTTCTCGTCCAACCGGCGGATTTCCCTCAAGGTTTCCAGGCCATCCATGCCGGGGAAGACCAGATCAAGCAGAATGATGTCGAACGATTGGTGTTGCAGTAACGCCAACGCCTTGCCGCCACTCGAAACCTGACTGGAGGTGAAACCGGCTTTGGTCAGCAGTTCGGCGACGATGGCACGAAACTCCGGATCGTCATCGACGATCAAAACTCCATGGGTCATGCCTCCTCCTCGATTTTCGGATCTTCTGCCTTGTATCGGGGCAGAGTGACCACAGCAGCCAATCCTCCTTCCGGGGCGTCATCCAGGGTCAGGGTGCCGCCGTGCTGGGAGAGAACCCCTTGGCAGACGGTCAATCCGAGTCCCACACCACCTTCTTCATGACGGGTGGTAAAAAAAGTTTCCATTACCTTTTGCCGCATGGTCACCGGAATGCCAGGGCCGGAATCGCGGATGATCACCGTGATGGTATCGGGTTGGGAATGGGTCACCACCCACAGTTCGCCGCCATGGGGCATGGCCTCGATGGCGTTTTGGATCAGATTCATGAACAATTGTTCGATTTTGCCGCCGATCCCGTGAATCCTGGGCAGATCCGGAGCGAAGGCCTTGCGGACCCGGATGCCGTGCAAACGATGGTCGAGCAGAGATAGCACGCACTCCAAAGCGTCATGGACATGCAGCAGGGCAAACGCCGGGGGGTCGGGTCGGGAGAAATTGAGCAGTTCCTTGGCGATCACGATGGCCTTGCTCACGTTGCGCTCGATGCTTTCCAACCGTTCTTTCAGACCCTGGTGACACGAACCCAGAGTCAGGCGCAACAGTTCCAGATGCATTGAGGCATTGGCCAGCGGATTGTTGATCTCGTGGGCCAATCCGATGGCCAATCGGCCCAGGGAGGAGATTTTTTCGGTCTGCATCAGCCGGTTTTCCGTGCGGCGGTGTTTCCGCAGTTCGGCGGCCATGTCGTTCATGGTGGAGAGCAGATGACCCAGTTCATCCCTGGGTTCGGGTTGTTGCGGAATGTGGACCTCCAGATCCCCCCGGGAGATGGTCACCGCCGCCCGGTGCGCCGTGGACAAAGGCCGCAGAATGCTGCGCGTCACATGCCACGACAGTCCCATTCCCAGCAGCAGACTCGTCAGACAGACGGCGATCATGCGCCATACCGCCTGATCCCGTACCGCCAGGGTGCCGGTCATGGTGGTGGCCAGCAGTTCCTGCACCGTTTCCAGAAGTTCGCCGATTTCGATTTCCAGGGCCTCGGTTTCGTCGATCAGGGTGCGGGTGGCGCTTGACGTCAAACGGGCATTGCCGCCGTCTTTGACCACCAGGGATTGATCCATGAACTGGTCCAGTTTCTTTTGCCGGGCGTGGATGGTCTTCAGGCTGTCGAGAAGGTGTTCCACGGATCGTGGTTCCAGCAGGGATCCCCGATCCTGGTGGATCTCCTGGACCAGTTCCAGACCTCGATCCAGTTCTTTGGAGATGCGCAGGATCTGATCGTGGACAATGCGCGGGTTGATCAACAGCCACTCCGGGGACGCCTCGTCCGGCAGTGCCTTGGCAAACTGATTGTGTTGCTGGGTCTGAACGGTTTCCAGGCGGGAGATGGTCCGGCTGAGGGGGATCAATTGATCGGATGCGCGCTGGATGCGCTCCTGGATCGCGTCGAGTCCGGCGATTCCGAACCATCCTTCCACGGCGATGACGCTCATCGTCATGAAAAACATGCCATGAATGCGGGCCTTGATGCTGGCCATGTCCTGGAATCCCGATGCCGGTTTGAAAAAGCTGACGATAGCGATCAATGGACGCACGTTAGCACGGTGCCCACGGGTGTGGGAAGAGGAGAATCCAAACCCGACATCCTGCACAAGGTCGGATGTCGGGTTTGAATGGAAAACAGTGCGGCGGGCGACGGTATGGATTGGGTCGGGATGGGGAGGCCCGTCAACTCTCCGTGGTTTTGTGTTCCTGGGTGGCGTCACCGGCCTGGGTGTCGCTGGGGGCCAGGATGTGTTCAAACCGGACTCGGGTGATGCGGTGATTGTCCATTTCCATCACCGTGATGCGCGCCTCGGCGAGATTGACCGCGTCTGCCACCTTGGGCACATGGCCCAGTTGATGGTAGATCAAACCGCCGATGGTGCTGTAGTCGTCCACATCCGGGAAGGTGTAATTGAGAATGGATCCCAGTTCGGAGATGCGCATGGAGGCATCCAACAGGAATTGTCCATTGTCGAGTTTTTTGATGCGGCGGGTACCCTGGGTGAATTCGTCTTCGTAATCGCCGACGATCTCTTCCAAGATGTCTTCCAGGGTGATGATGCCTTCGGTTCCGCCGTACTCGTCGATCACCACCGCCAGTTGCTGGCGGTTGGCCTTGAACTCCTTGAGCAGATCACGCAGCCGTTTGCTGTTGGGCACGATGTAGCAGGGATGAATGTATTCGCTGATGGGACGGTCGATTTGGGACTCTTTGGATTCCGCCATGACGCTCAAGAGTTCTTTCATGGCCACATAGCCGATGATGTTGTCCAGGTTGTTTTCGTAGACCAGATAGCGGGCATGGGGCACGTCGCGGAAGCGATTCAGGGCTTCCAGCAGGGTGGTTTCCTTGGTGAAGGCCAGGATGTCGGTTCTCGGGACCATGGCGGAACGGACGGTCCGTTCACCCATATCGATGATGCCATGGATCATTTTTGTGTCTTCGGGTTTCAGGACACCGGCGCCTTCGCTGGCGGTGATGATGGTGCGGATTTCATCCTGGGTCATGGTGAAGTGTTCGCCGTGGGAGCCGATGAGATCTCCCTGTCCCCAGGTCCAAAGCAGAAAATTGGAGGCGTGTTTCATGGCCCAGATGACCGGGGTCCAGAAGACGTACTGGGCGTTGACCGACCAGGAGACCGCCATGGCCACGGTCTCGGCCTTGTGGAAGGCCAGGATCTTGGGAGCCAGTTCCCCACCCACCACATGCAGAAATGAAATGACAACAAAAGCGACCACATAGGCGGTCAGATGCGCGGTTTTGATGATCTCTTCGCCGGATCCGAACATGCCGAAAAGGTGCTCGAACCAGGGATTCATGATCAGCGCCAGGGTGTCCATGCCGACGGCGCCCAAGGCCAGAGACACGATGGTGATCCCGATCTGGGTCACGGAATAGAATCGTTCCGGCTCTTGATGGAGTTCCTGCACCCGTTGGGCCGCCTTGTTGCCGCCTTCGGCCAGATTGCGGATTTTACTGCGCCGCGCCCCGGTGATGGCCACCTCGGCACCGACGAAGTAGGCGTTTCCGAGAATCAGAATCAGAATCAGAAATAGTTTGAACCATAAATAGGTTTCCATACGGTGGGCAATCCTCTTTTATCGTTGAAGTCTGGAATGGGGATCAATCCTTCAATGCCTTGACCAGACGCTTGCGGGCACTATTGAAGTCATCTTTGGCGTTTTCGAGTTGTTTCAGGCTTTCTGCCAAGTCGTGCATGGCCTTGGCGACATCGGTGCCCGAAACCCAGGAAATTATTTTTTTCACCTCTTCGGCGTTTTCGCTGATTATTTCCCGGTCCGACCCGGAAAGAATATGGATGCGGTGTTGACAGATCTCCTCCAGGCCGGATGAACAGGAGCAGGTCGCGGTCAGGTTTTTGCCGTTTTTGCGGATGATGACCTCCACGGGTTGATTTTGGGGAGTCTGAACCTGAAAACGTAGCTCGGGCATGAAAAATCTCCATCTGGTTTTGGGCTAAAGAATTCAATCCGGATCCACTGAAAGGGCTGTAATCCAAAAAATAATTCACATTCATTGAGGAGAGCGTTAAAAAATTATCTTGAGAGAGCAATATGTTAACCTATTCATGTCAATTGGCAATGATAAATTTTTTTCACAAAATTGTCTAAAAATTATAGGAAAATTCAGCTTTCTTTTGCCACCGCCTCGGCCCCATGATTCAACCGTTTCTTTTATGACCCCATATGCAACCTGATACCTTATCCTTAGGAGGGAGAATTCGACCATGGCCTCACCTGACGTAGCAACCAGCGTAATGGCTGACCACTCCGTCGAGATTATCATCCGCTGCATCATCCAGGTGATCACTTTGCTGATGTCAGCCTTTTTTTCCGCATCCGAGGTGGCGCTTTTTTCCCTCAGCCGCCTGGATCTCAACAAGCTGGAATCCCAGCGACACCCCTATTTCGAGCGCATTCAGAACATGCTCAAGGAGCCGAGGGGGCTGATCATTTCCATTCTGTGCGGCAACGAGTCGGTCAACATCGCCTCTTCGGCCAACATGGCGGCCCTGCTGCTGCTTTTTTTCACCGAGCAGGAGACCCAGTGGATCAATTTGGCGGTCATGGTGCCCATGCTGCTTCTGGTCGGCGAGGTGACTCCCAAGACCTTGGCCATCACTTCGCCGGTGATGTTCGCCACCAAAATGACCGCCCCGTTTCTTCCCTATTGGATCCGGATCGTGCGTCCTGTGCGACGGGCTGTACGACTGGTCGCAGACAAGGTCACCACCTTCATTGCCGGTCATGCGCCCCCCAAACACAACATTCTTCATTCCGATGAGTTCCTGACCCTGGTCGAAGAGGGCGAAGCCGGCGGGGCCATCGATCCCAGAGAGAAAATTCTCATCGAGAACATGCTGGAAGCTTCCGAAACCGAGGTGATCCAGATCATGACGCCTTGTACCCGGATGCACTATCTGGATGCGGATCATCCCATTCAGCAGATCATCGAGGAGTTCCGGACCCACAAGCATCCCCACATGCCCGTGGTGCGCAAACATCGCAATCATATCATCGGGTTTCTGGAAAGCGAAGATGTGCAACGCCTGATCAAGCATAATACCGATTTCAGCCGACTGAAGATCGACGACATCCTGCGCCCGGTCCATTTCGTGCCGCCGAACAAAAAGGTGGACGAAATGTTCGATTATTACAAGAACAACAAAACCTGGGCCGCCATCGTGCTGGGGGAATATGGCGATGTCTTTGGCATCGTGACCATCGCCGATGTCCTGGGCTTTGTGTTCGGTGGCATCTCCCAGCAGATCGGGGCCGTGGGCTACAAGCTGATTCCGGGGGAACCGAATACCCATCGGGTCTCCGGGGATATGAACCTGGATCGCTTCAACGAATTGAGTGGCCTGGAGATCGACATCCTCGAAGACGAATCCATGATCACCACGGTCGGCGGATATGTGTTTCATCTGCTGGGACGACTGCCGGTGCGGGGTGATGTGGTGGAAGAAGAGGGGGTCCGCTTTGCCGTGATCGAAATGGATGGCCTGCGCATCAAGAGCGTGGAAGCCTGCCGGTTCGCCCCCCGACTTCCGCAGGAACCCGATCCGGAAGAGGCTGAACTCCAGCCTTCGGAACCCGTTCCGGCCAACGGTTCGGACCCGGTCTAACCATACAGGATTACGAGGATTCCCGCATGCACACCACGTATTCGCAAATCGTTTTGGAACTCCTGGTCATTCTGCTCCTGATGGCCCTGAAAGGATTTTTCTCCGGATCGGAGATCGCCATCGTCAGCAGCGACAAGATCAAGCTGCGTCATCTGGCCAAGCAGGGCAGCAAGGGAGCCGCTCTGGTGCTGAAACGGTTCCGCAATCCGGACATTATTCTCGGTACCACCCTGATCGGTACCAATGTCGCCACCGTGGGCGTTTCCACTTTGGGAACCCTGCTGTTCATCGACCTGCTCGGCAGTGGCGGCGACATGGTTGCCGTGTTGTTCCTGTCTCCGATCATGTTGATCTTCGGGGAGATCGTGCCCAAAAGCATCTACCAGCAGAAAGCGAATTCCATTACGCCGATCATCATATATCCGTTGACGCTGATGACCTACATTCTGTATCCGGTGGTGTTCGTCTTCAGCCGGTTTGCCCGGTTTTTCACCAAGATGGTCTCCGGCAAAAGCACCAAGCGCTCCCAGTATATCACCCGCGAGGAGATCCGCATGCTGCTGGAGATGCCCGATACCGATCCGGATGCCAGCAAGGATGACCGGCGCTTCGACAAGGATCGGGTGCGCACCATCATTCGTTACGCCGAGACATCGGTGGGGGCATCGATGGTGCCTTTGGCCGACATCGTGGGCATCGAGCAGACCGAAAGCATGGAAGAGGCGGTCCGGCTTGTGCTGGAGCGCAATATCAACCGGATTCCGGTTTATCGGGAAAACATCACCAATATCGTTGGTATTCTGGTCTTGAAGACCTGGGATCTGATGGATCCCGACTTGAACAAGCGCAACGTGATGGAAAAATTGCAGCCGCCGATTTTTGTCACCCCCAGGCAGACCATTCACGAGGTCATGCCGCTGATGCAAGGACGCAATGACCGTGCGGCCATTGTGGTGGATGAGTACGGCTCGGCGGTAGGTATTCTTTTCCTGGAAGACATTTTCATGGAGGTGATCGGCGGGGCGGATGACTCCATGGACATCACCGGCATGGGGCGTCAGCTTCAGAGCATCGAGCCGGTGGGCGAGGACGAGTATGTGGTCTCCGGTCGTACCTCGATCTCCCAGTTGAACGAGGAGTTGAACATCCAGTTGCCCACTGACGAGGGGTATACCATCGCCGGATTGCTGGTCAACCAATTGCGTTCCATCCCGAAGCCCGGTTATTCCATCGAGATGGAGAACTATCTGTTTGTGGTTCAGGAAGCCGATGGTCGCACCGTCACCCGCGTTGGCATCCAGCGCGCCTGATCTTTAAAACCTGTCTGACCTCGACCGTCCCTGGCGCCCTGGCGCGCCGGGGACGGCTCTTTCCTGGATCTTTATGTTTCATCGTGTGCTTCTCCCTCTTGGATGTGTCATTCACTGAAGTCCTGCTCGCGGATCATTCGACTCCTTTGTGTTTTGATCGGTCTGCCGTGATTCATGGAACGGTAACCCGCATCCTTGTCAAGGAGAACGAAACATGGGCATGCATGCCACGCAATTCCGCGAAAATGTCATTCGGCCAGCCCTGACCCTGTTGGGCATGGCCTCTCCGGCGGCGGAGTCCCTGCTGTTGGGAACCGCGGCGCAGGAGTCTGGATTGGGGCACTATCTGCGTCAGGTGGGGGGAGGTCCGGCGTTGGGGGTGTTCCAAATGGAACCGTTGACCTATCGGGACCTCTGGACCAACTTCATCGCGCACCACCCGGAAATCGTCTCCATCATGGCGGGTCGCTGGCCCTCCCGTCCGGAGCCGGAGGCCATGACCACGGATCTGCTGCTGGCGGCGGTGATGTGTCGGTTGCACTACCGGCGGGTGCGGGCGCCGTTGCCGGACGCCGCGGATCTGCCGGGTCTGGCCCGATACTGGAAACACTATTACAACACCCCGAAAGGGGCGGGAAGCGAAGCGGAATTCATCCGCAATTGGCATCGTTGCGTGGAGGGACAGGCATGAACGGTACCTGGTTGGATCGTTGTCGGGAACCTTCGACCTGGCGGGGAGTGGTGATGATCCTCACCGCTTTCGGAGTCTCTGTTTCCCCCGAAACCGTGAACGACGTGGTGGCGGTGGGGACCGGTCTGTCGGGTCTGATCGGTGTGATGACCCGGGATGGTGGACCATGAACGGGGGGAGCAATCCCTATGATGCCTTGCTGCATGACTTGTTGTTGAGCATGGGCAAGGTGCAGGGGAGCCTGGAGGCGATCCGGGAGCAGCAACAGCATCAGACCGACTGGATGGCCAGACTGGATGAACGGTTGCGGCGGGTGGAACGCAAGGCGGCGGTCAATGGTATGATCGGCGGCGGGGTGATGGCCGCGGGGCTGTCGGTGCTGGCGGACCTGTTGAAAACCCGCATGGTGGGGTGATGATGACCGGGTGTGGGCGGCACTTTACGTTGGCAGGCGGGATGGGGTAAAGTGAAGGGTTGATGCTTTTTCCGGCTCTTGATCCGATTCTGCCCTATACGTTGATTCGTGCGAGGTTTTTGTTTCTATGAGTGCCATTGCCCATGAGGTGCGGCGTCGTCGGACGTTCGCCATCATTTCCCACCCGGACGCGGGCAAGACAACCCTCACGGAGAAGCTGTTGTTGTTCGGAGGGGCCATCCAGGAGGCGGGACGGGTGCGGGCGCGGGGAGAACAGCGTCGTGCCCGTTCCGACTGGATGAAGGTGGAGCGGGAACGGGGCATCTCCGTGACCGCCTCGGTGATGACCTTCGAGTTCGACGGCCATGTGATCAATCTGTTGGACACGCCGGGTCACGCGGATTTTTCCGAGGACACCTTTCGTACCCTGACCGCCGTGGATTCGGCGGTGATGGTGTTGGATGCGGCCAAGGGGATCGAGGCCCAAACCCTGAAGCTGTTCGAGGTGTGTCGGCTGCGCAATGTGCCGATCATCACCTTTGTCAACAAGATGGACCGGGACGGTCTGGATCCGTTCACCCTCATGGACCAGATCGCCGAGCAGTTGGCCTTGGAGGTGGTGCCCGCCTCCTGGCCGGTGGGCATGGGGCAGGAGTTTCTGGGCAGTTACGATCTGTTGTCCGATCGCATGCTGTTCATGGAACGGGCGCGGGGGGACGCCAATCCGGAAGGGGAGGTGTGTGACGGGGTGGAGGATCCCAGGCTGGAACGTCTGATCCCCCCCAAACCTTTGGCCCAGTTGCGGGAGGAGGTGGAGATGGTGCGGGGGCTGTGTACCCCGTTCGATCTGGACTCCTACCGGGAAGGACATTTGACTCCGGTTTTTTTCGGCAGCGCCATTCACGATTTCGGCATGCTGGAGCTGTTGCGCGCCATTTTGGATCTGGCCCCATCCCCCCGTCCCCAGCAGGCGGAACAGCGGCTGGTGCAGCCCGATGAGGAGAAGGTCTCCGGATTCGTCTTCAAGATCCAGGCGAACATGGATCCCAACCATCGGGATCGCATCGCCTTTTTGCGTCTGGTTTCCGGGCAGTTCCGTCGAGGCATGAAGCTGCGTCACGCCGTGACCGGCAAGATTCTCGCGGTTCACAATCCATTGTTGTTTTTGGCCCGGGAGCGGGATTTGGCCGAAGAGGCGTATGCCGGGGATGTGATCGGCATTCCCAATCACGGGGTATTGCGCATCGGTGACACCCTGACGGAAGGGGAACCCTTGAAATATACCGGTGTGCCCAGTTTCGCCCCGGAGATTTTGCGCCGTGTCCGCCCCGACGATCCGATGCGGGCCAAGCATCTGGAAAACGCGTTGCGGCAACTGGGGGAGGAGGGGGCGGCCCGGGCTTTCAAGACGTTGTTGGGTTCCCAGTGGATCGTGGGGGTGTTGGGGGCGTTGCAGTTCGAGGTGTTGGCGGATCGCATCCGTACCGAATACGATGTGCCGGTGCGTTTCGAGGATGCGGGTTACATCACCGCCCGTTGGCTGGAGGCGGATGATCATCGTCTGCTCAAGCGTTTTGTGGATGCGGCCCAGGCGGAGATGGCGGAGGATTACGACGGGGCGCCGGTGTTTCTGGCCCGCAACCGTTGGCGTTTGGATGATGCCATCAAGGAGTGGTCCGATGTGCGTTTTCTGAAAGTGCGCGAAGGGACCACCTGATGGCCGGGTTGCGGCAAACCCATTGAAAGAAAAGCGGGGGTCTGGGGGATTCTTCCCCCAGGGTTTTGACCTTGAAATTGAATCAAAGAAAAAGCCGGGCGTTCTTCAAACACGCCCGGCTTTTTCTTTTGTTCTATCCGATGAGCGGATGATTCGGTTACCGACGCGGACGGGCGAAGGGGTTGTCCACGATCATGGTCTGGACCCGATCCGGGCCGGTGGAAAGAATCGAGGCCGGGACGCCGGTGAGGGTCTCCAGGCGTTGGATGTAATCGCGGGCCGCCTTGGGCAGGGCATCGACTGCGGTGATGCCCGAGGTGGGTTCGCTCCAGCCGGGCATCTCTTCGTAGACCGGCTCGCACACCTCCAGAATGGAGGGGTCGGAGGGCATGTTTTCCAGCCGGCGTCCGTTGCGTTGATAGGCCACGCAGATTTTCAGGGTCGGCAATCCGTCCAGCACGTCGAGTTTGGTCAGGGCCATGCCGGTGAGACCGTTGATGCGGGCCGCGTGGCGCACCACCACCGCGTCGAACCAGCCGCAACGCCGCGCCCGGCCCGTGCTGGCGCCGAGTTCGTGACCCACGGTGAAGAGGTGTTCGCCGATGGCGTCGTGGAGTTCGGTGGGGAAGGGGCCACTGCCCACGCGGGTGGTATAGGCCTTGGCCACGCCGAGTACATAGTCGATGCGGGTGGGACCGACTCCGGTGCCGGAGCAGGCGCCGCCCGCCACGGTGGAAGAGGAGGTGACAAAGGGATAGGTGCCGTGATCCACATCGAGCATGGTCCCTTGCGCCCCTTCAAAGAGGATCGCCTGACCCGCATCCATGGCATCGGCCAGCAGGGTGCTGACATCATCCACATACGGAGCCAACTGGTCGGCCATGCGCAGATAGTCGTCGCGGATCGCCTCCAGGGTGAAGGTGGCGGCGTTGTGGTAGTTTTCCAGCACGAAATTGTGATAGGCGAGATTTTCCTGCAATTTGGCCTCGAACACCTGACGGTTGTACAGATCCCCCAGACGGATGCCCCGGCGGGCCATTTTGTCTTCGTAGGTGGGGCCGATGCCGCGACCGGTGGTACCGATTTTCCCTTTGCCCTTGCGTTTTTCCCGGGCGACATCCAACTCCCGGTGATAGGGCATGATGAGCTGGGTCAGGGCGGAGATCTTGAAGCCGGCTCCGGTGATGGTCACCCCGAGGCGGTTCAGCTCTTCCATCTCCTGGATGAGCGCCGCCGGGTCCAAAACCACGCCATTGCCGATCATGCAGGTTTTGCCCCGCACGATCCCGGAGGGGATCAGGTGCAAGACATATTTCTTGCCATCCACCACCAGGGTGTGGCCGGCGTTGTGACCGCCTTGAAAGCGCACCACCGCGTCCGCCTGTTCGGTGAGCAGATCGACGATTTTTCCTTTGCCCTCGTCGCCCCATTGGGCACCCAAGATGATGACATTGGCCATGGTGTTTATAGTCTCTGATTGTGCGGAAAATGAATGGGACGTGACAAAGGGGTCGGATTGAACGAAACCGACCCCATGATGGGGTCAATATGACATCAAACCCGCAGCGATGCCACCCGTAAAATGCACCCCTGATGGTTTGAAAATCAGATTTTTCTGTTGATTGCCTCTCGGTCTGTTTTTTGCATGGGGTCCGGCGTGTCTTCTTTATCCAGTTTCCGGGCTGTCAGGGGTGTCCAACGTGTTGAGACCAGGATTGGGAATCATCGGGGTGTGTCTGCTCGGGCTGGTGCTGACAGGCTGTGGCGGCGGTGGCAGCGGCTCCAATGCCAAGAAAACCTCCAGTGTGTCATCGGGTTCTTCATCCACCACCACGACGACGACCACCTCGTATTATGGGGTGTTTCAGGGATCCAAGGTGGTCGGGGTTCACTACCGGGCGGAACTCAACGGCGTGGTCAAGGAGGGGGAGACCGATGCCCAGGGTCAGTTCCAGTATCTGTCCGACGGCACCAGCCACAGCAAGGTGACCTTCTCCGTGGGGGGAGTGGAACTGGGCTCCGTGACGCCGACCGTCACCACCGGCTCTTATTCCATGAACGTCCACGATCTGGTGAGCGCCTCGGATCCGGATACCGGGACCAAAGCCACCAATATTCAACGTTTTTTAAGCTCGGTTGATACCTCCACCAGTACCGATACCGTCTTCATCAGCGCCGCCACCCGTACCGCCCTGGCCGGAGAAAGCGTCAAGCTGGGAACTCTGCCCGTGGCGGAGTTCGATACCAAGGCGGCGGCCCTGGTCAATACCCTGGTGAGCGCCAGCGTGTTGCCTTCGGGCACCGGGGTGGCCACCAGCAGCGCAGTCACCGCCCACATGCAAGAAACCAAGGTCCAGATCGACGCCGCCCGTGTCGGAACGGTGCAGGTCACGGCGGGGGCCGAGTCGGTGCTGGCGGATGGCAAGACCCGGGTGCTGGTGCAGGTCAAGGCCACCGGGCTGGATGGCAAGGCGTTGGCCGGAGGACTGGTCCATCTGGAGACCAGCGCCGGCACCTTCGGCAGCGAAACCGATCTGTGTGCGGATACGGCCACCGTCACCACCACCGCCGACAAGCTCACCGATGACAGCGGGGTGGCCTTTGCCCTGCTGACTCCCCGTTGTCAGAGTGTCAACGCCGTGGTCACCGCCTCGTTGGGGGGCGTGATCGTGCGCAAGACCATCCAGTTCACTTCGGCGCCTTCATCCAATACCAACGTCTATAACGGGATGTTCCAAGGTTACGCCCTGGTGGGGGTCCACTATCGGGCGGAACTCAACGGCATGGTCCAGGAGGGGGAAACCGACGCGGAAGGCAAGTTCCAATTCCTGTCCGACGGGGTGGCCATCAGTCCGGTGACCTTCTCCGTGGGTGGGGTGGTGCTGGGCAGCATGACTCCCACCGATACCACCGGCACCTATCGGATGACGATCCACGATCTGGTGAGTCTCTCCGACATGAACGCCGCCACCAAGGCAATCAATTTGCAACGGTTCTTGAGTACCATCAACACCTCCAGCACCACCGGTGTGATCGGGATCAACGCCGCCACACGCACCGCTTTGGCCGGCGAGAATGTCAATCTGGGTCTGGTGCCGGTGGGTGATTTCGATACCCGGGCCAGCACCTTGGTGAATACCCTGATCACCGGCAAGGTGCTGGCCTCCGGGAGTACCCTGGCGGCTGCGGCTGCGGTGATGCCCTTGATGCGAGAGATCAAGACCCAGATCGACGCCACCCGCATCGGCACCCTGGAAATCACCTCGGGGGCCGAGTCGGTGCTGGCGGATGGCAAGATCCGGGTGCTGGTGCAGGTCAAGGCCAAAACCACCACCGGCAAGGCCATGGGAGGTGGACAGGTCCACTTTGAAACCACCGCCGGAACCTTCGGCAATGAAACCAACCCCTGTCTGGAGACGGCGCTTCCCACCACCGCCTCGGACAAGACCACCGATGTGACCGGAGTGGCCTATCTGTTTCTCACCCCCCGGTGTCAGGCGGCCAATGCCAAGGTATCCGCCTCGTTGGGGGGCATGATTGTTTCCACTTATGTGAAATTCATCGCCGGGGCCGCTTCGGCGACCTATTCGTCGTTGGCGGTCTCCCCGTCGGCGTTGCTGGCGGATGGCAAATCCACCGCCACGGTGACGGTCACCTTGCGGGACGCCTACAACAATCCGGTGGCCGACGGCACCACGGTCACCTTGTTGACCGATTCCGGCAGCGTGCAGGGGGGATCCGCGTCGTATACCACCTCCGGATTGGCCACCTTCACGTTCATCGCCGGTTCCAATGTGGGGGATGCCCACCTGACCATCAGCGAGTATGCCTTCCTGTCCCGAACCATCACCCTGACCCCCTCTTCGATTTCGACCATTACCTACAATGGAGTGTTCATGGGCTCCACGGTGGTGGGGGTTCACTACAAGGCGGAACTCAACGGCTTGGTCAAAGAAGGGGAGACGGATTCGGAAGGCAAGTTTCAGTATTTTTCCGACGGTGTGGCCTTCAGTCCGGTGACCTTCTCTGTGGGGGGAGTGGTGCTGGGCACCGTGACCCCTTCCCAGACCACCGGGGCCTATCTGATGAGCGTGCATGATCTGGTGAGCGCCTCGGATGTGGATGTGGAGAGCAAGGCCACCAACATTCAGCGGTTTCTGAGCACCATCAACACGTCAACGGACAGCGCCGTGCTGCTGGTCTCCGCCGCCGCCCGCGCCGCTTTGGCCGCGGAGAGCGTCCGGTTGCACGAACTGCCTGTGACCGGGTTCGACGCCAAGGCCCAGACTCTGGTCAATACCCTGATCGCCGCCGGTCAACTGGCGTCGGGCACCACCCTGGCCACAGCCGGCAGTGTCAGCGCCCATTTGCGGGAGACCAAAAGCCAGATCGATGCCGCGCGCATTCAGAAATTGGTGATCGAGGCGGGGGCGGATACGGTGCTGGCCGATGGCAAAACCCGGGTGGTGGTGCAACTCAAGGCCACCGGACTGGACGGCAAGGCGCTGGTGGGGGGATTGGTCCATCTGGAAACCACGGCGGGAACCTTCGGCAGCGAAAGCAATCTGTGCCAGGAGTCCACCACCGTGACCCAGACGATGGACAAGATCACCGATTCCAAGGGCATGGCGTTTGTCATGCTCACCCCCCGTTGCCAGACCGGCAACGCGGTGGTTTCCGCCTCCCTGGGCGGGGTGATCGCGATGAAAACCATCCAGTTCATTCCCGGACCCGCCACGGTGGGCAACTCTTCCATTCTGGTCAATCCCAAAACCCTGCCCGCCGATGGCAAGTCCAAGGCCACGGTGACCATTGCGTTGCGGGATGCCAACAACAACCCGGTGAAAGATCAAACCGCCGTGACCCTGCTGACCACCTCCGGCACCATTGAAGGCGGTTCGGTTGGTTACACCCTGTCGGGACGGGTCTCGTTTTCCTTGCTGGCCGCTCAGACCAGTGGCAGCGCCACATTGACCATCAGCGAGTATGGATTCCTGTCGGAAAGTGTCACCATGGGTGTGGTCTCTTCCACCGGAGGCAAACCCAATTCGATTCAGATGTCGGCGGGATTGCAACACATCTTCGTGCGGGGGGTGGGCAAGACGGAAAATGTCGGCATCGCCATCCAGGTACGTGACGATGTGGGCGATCCCCTCAACGAGGCGGCGTTGAATTATCCGGTGGGATTCAATAATCTGCGGGTCACCCTCAAGACCCGCCCCCAGGGGGGGGAAACCATCGCCGGTATCGGGCGCAAGGCCGATGCGGTCGTGTCCGGGGATGTGGAGACCAAAAAAAGTTCGGAAACCTCCAACGAAATCCTGGTGCGCACCACCAACGGTTCGGCCACCATCACCCTGACCTCCGGGGTCAGGCCGGGATTGGTGGAGTTTCAGGTGGACGCTTTGGATGTGAATGGCTCCACCCGACTGGCTAGCGCGGTTTCGCCGCTGGTCTCCATCGCGTCGGGTCCGCCCCACACCATCGCCTTGACCGAGGCTTACAAGGAAGGCATCGTGAATCTCAAGGATTACGGTCGTGGCGGGGTCTATTGCCGTCAGGGGTCGGTGCTGGTGACGGATCGCTACGGCAATGCGGTGCCGGATGGCACCACGGTCTCCCTGGGCCTGATCGACGCGGTGCTGGCCTCCTCGTCCACGGGCAGCATCACGGTGGATTCGGAGTATCTCACCGATGCCAATGTCGCCTTCGATCAGGCCGGTGTGGATCAGTCCGGCTTGACCAGACGGATTCAGGCCGGGGATCTGGTGTTGATCGAACGGGGGGTCGAGGCCCAGGACCGGCGGCGTTTCGTGCTTTCCCGTCCCACCGCCTCCGCGTCGAGCAAACTGCAAACCAATGCCAATTATCGGGTCAACTCCGCCAATGTGACCACCACGGACGCGGATTACAAAACCTCGATTGCGGATCTGACCTATTATGTCGGCGCTTCCTTGCGGGGGGGAGCCATTCACGGTTATGCCGGCCAGCAGGGGTGTGACCCGGCCCAGTTGACCACCGGAGTGGCCTCCACCACCGGCGGTGTCGCCGCCTTGCGGGTGACCTATCCGGCCAATCCGGATGTGATCCAGTTGGGCTGTTTCGGATATGCCAATGAGGTCTACAGCAATACCGACACCCGTTTTCCCAACCGTTCGGGACAGGTGATGATCCTGGCGTCGTCCAACGAAACCAATGACGTGAACGAAAGCGGCGCCACCTTGATCTCCAAGGGCCGATTCTGTTATCTGCCGGTGAGTCCGGCGACCCTGACTCCGTTGCCCGCCAGTCTGGGCAAGGATAGCACCTCCTTCGAGATCGTTTTGCAAGATGAAGGTCTGGTGCGGGTGCCATTCGTGGAGGTGGAGTGCAGCGCCGTGGAAACCAGTGACATTTCCAAGACCCTGAGTATCCAGATCGCCACCCCCGTCAAGAAGATGACCGATCTGAACGGGAGCGCCGCCTTTGGCGTGACCATCACCGGAGGCGGTGGGGCGACCCCGGATACCGGAACCATCACCTGCAACAGCAAGAGTTCGACGATTTCCGGAACCGTGACCATTGGCGTCTCTGTGCCTTGACAAGGATGATCACGGCACACATGAATCTGAATCTGAAATTGGATCTCACTCTTCCACCCTGGATGCGGGGGGTTTCCACAGCGTTTTCCGATCCGGTGGGGCGCCTGCGGGGGCGGTTGGGCAAAAAAAAGGCCGAAGGATTGGCCGCGCTTTACGCCACGGTGGATGGAGTGGGATTGATTCATCTCACCGCAGGGGAGGAAGGGCGGCCCCGGGTGAATGTGTGCGTGTTTCAGCCGGTGGCCAAGGGGCAGTCGCCGGGACGGGTGGCCCAGGGCATGGTCAAGGCGTACAAATTGGAAAAGGCCCGCTTTGTCGGGGTGTTGGATCGGGGCTCTTACATGCTGATTCCCGCCGATGCCCCGGACCTGCCCCGGGAGGAGTGGGCGGCGGCCATGAAGTGGCGTATCAAGGATCAGATCTCTTTTCCTGTCACCCAGGCGGTGCTGGAGGTGTTCGACATCCCGGGCAATACCCCGGATGCGGATTCCGGGCGCATTTATGTGGCGGCGGCCAAGGATGGGGAGGTGCGGCGTCACGTGGCGCTGTTCCACGAGGCGGGGGTGAATCTGATCGCTTTGGATATACCGGAGTTGGCCCTGCTCAACCTGATGGGCGGATTGGTGGATGAGCGGGAAGGCATGGGATTGCTCCATCTCGAACGCAAAAGCGGTCTGGTGATGATGGTCAAGGGGGGATGGTTCTATCTGGCCCGGCGCATCGAAAACGGGTTGGATACCTTGATGGACTCTTTGGAACCGGATGGCTCGGGTGTCTCCGATGCCCCCTTCATGGATCGGATCGCGCTGGAAACTCAACGCACCATGGACTATTTTGAAAGCCATTACAGTCAGGCGGCGGCTTCCACCCTGTATGTGGTTCCCTTGCCCACCCCGGTGGAAGGATTCCGCCAGGCGTTGGCCGAACGCCTCGGCATGCGAATCAAATATTTGCCTTTGCAAGAGATTCTTGAGATTCCCGCAGGAATCGTGGAAGCCGATCTGGTTCGTGCCCTGCCGGCCATCGGCGCGGCCATGCGGGAGCGCGCGGTGGAATCATGAGTTTCCAACAGGTCAACTTCTATCAAGACCTTTATCGTCCCCGGTTCGATCCGTTGGCCGCCCGTACCCTGGTACGGTTCACGATCGGTCTGGCGGGGGTGTTGGTGTTGTCTGCCGGGATGTTGCAATGGTATTTGTCCGGGGAACGGTCTGGGATAAAACGGTTGCAACTCAACAAGGACACCCTGACGGCGCGGGTGGCGGAACTGGGTGCCCAATATCCGGTACAGTCCGCGTCGGAGTCGTTGACCCGGACCATCGGGGAGTTGGAAAATGAAAAAAAACGCAAATCCCGCATGGTGGCTTTGCTGGGCGAGGGAAAGATCGGCAATACCACTGGGTTTGCCTCGCTGTTCCGGGAGTTGGCCCACTCCCGCACCGAAGGGGTTTGGTTGACCGGAATCGGGGTGTTCGAGGGGGGGGGGCAACTGCTGATCGAAGGCGCGGCGCATCAGAACCGGTCGGAGCAGATTCCTTTATGGTTGCAGGCGTTTACCCGGCGTGCGATCTTTGCGGGTCGGACTTTTGGCCATTTGCGGATCGAGCCGGTGAAAGAACATCCGGAATGGTTGCATTTTGACCTCAAGACCGATCCGGACAAGAGTCTGGATCGGTTCTGGGAGGAGAAAAAGGACGAGGGAAAGGGGCCTCCGGTGCTGCAAAAGGCGAAAAAAGGGATGGAAGAGGCCCGGGATGATATGAAAAAAGTCAATCCCCTCAAGTCTCCCCCGGGTGCCCAGTCGGATGGAAACAAGGGGGCCAAACCATGAAAAAGGGAGGCGCCGATCCGAGGAAAAGCTGGGAAACCCTGTTGGCCAAGGTGGATCGTCTCTCCCGGCGGGAGCGGATGCAATTGGTGGTGATGCTGGTGGTGGTGCTGGGTGCGGGCTGGTTTCAGGGGGTGCTGGAACCCTTTCGCAAGGAGCAGATCCTGTTGCGCAAGCAAAAGAGTCAAGTAGAGAGCGGTCTGCGGGAGATGACCGCCTTGGAACAGGAGGTGCTGGCCCGCAAGGACAAGAAGCCCGACCAGTTGGCCAATGAGCGCATCGCAGCCCTCAAGCGGGAGTTGGCGACCTTGGATCAGCAGTTGAGCACGGGGGTGGTCGGCATGGTCACTCCCCCCGAGATGATCCAGGCGCTCAAAGGAATGTTGACCCCGGACAGCGGTTTGAAGCTGGTCTCTTTGGAGGCTGGAGCCCCCCTGGATCTGCTGGCCGGGGATGACTCCGGTGGCGCGGTCTATCAACACAATCTGGTGTTGCGTTTTTCCGGCGCCTTTCCCGACGTGTTGAAATATCTGCAAGATTTGGAACATCTGCCCTGGAAGCTGTTCTGGGATGGCGTCGAGTTCGCCGTGGCGGATTTTCCCAAGTCTTATGTCAGTTTGCGCATTCACACCTTGAGCCTGTCCACCGATCTGGTGGGTGGGACATCCCCCTGATTTCTCTCCAAGATTCTTTTGTTTCGGCTTGCACTTTCCCCGGGCGGTCCAGATTCGTTTTCCCACGCCACAAACGGTGAAAAGATGGATGATTCATCAACTAAATTTGCAATTTATGCAAGTTTTAGATAACACTGAATTATCTTCTTATGTCTATGGGTCGCACGTTGGGAAGTATGGCAGTATGAGAAGTATGGATGGTGTCGAGAAGGAATAGGGGCTAAATTTATGAATTTATTCTTTTTTTATAAGCTTAGACGTGGTCTTTTGTTGTTTTTGAATTCTTTTATTGTTTTGTGGATGATGGTCATTGCCGGTCGTGTTTCAGCCGGGACTGACGAGTCGGGTGGTGTCTATCGCTTTGGTGTGCTGCCTCAGCGCAGTGCCGTGTTGACGGCACAATACTGGAATCCCATTCTGGAGCATGTTTCCCGACAGGCCGGAATCCGTTTATTGCTCAAAACCGTCCGCACCGCGCCCGAATTCAATCAGGCTTTGGAGCGGGGTGAGTATGATCTGGTCTATTCCAACACGGTTTTTCAGCCCCGCTTGAGCGCCAGCGATTACCGGGTGATTCTCAAACCCCGTGCGGCGGCCATTCGGGGGCAGCTTGTCACCCTGGAGGAGTCCGGGATTCACACCGTGGAGGCGTTGAAAGATCAGGCCGTGGGATTTCCCTCCAAAGGGGCCTTTGTGGGGTATGCGGTGTCCATGGATCATCTGTTGCGCCTGGGCATTCCAGTGCAGGCGGTGTTCGGCGGCAATCAGGAAGGAATCATGGGACAGCTCAAGGCCGGCAAAGTGATGGCGGCGGGTGTCAACAGCGAATTGATGCATTTTTTTTCCCAGAGGGAAAATGTTCGTTATCGGGTGTTATGGGAATCGGTTCCGTTTGAAAATTTGCCCATCTCGGTGCTTCCCCGTGTCGCGCCGGAGGTGATCGGGGACATCCAGCGGGTCTTCGCCGGCATGCACGACACCCCCGAAGGACAACGAATTCTGGAAAACAGCGCCGCCATCATCAAACAGCACCCGCCCTTTGGATTCTTGCCCGCCAGTCAGGAAAATTATCGCAACTATGTCGAATTCTACCGGACCACTTTGGTCCAGGATATCGAGTAGACCCATGGCGCCGGTCACGGGGTTCTGGGATCGACTGCCGTTTGTGGGACGTCTGCTGATCACGACCACTTTGGCGTTGGTGATCGGCGGATCCACCTTGATTTACACCTCGGCGCAGCGGGACGCGGTAGAGGCCCGGGAGGATCTGCGTATTTTCCTGGAAGCGTCGTTGCACACCTTGCCGGCTGCGGTGGCGGAACTGTTGGTGATCGGGGATTATTCCGCTTTGCAGCAGACCTTGGAGCGTTATTTGACCCATCCGGATGTGGTGCGGTTGCGGTTTCGGGATCCGTCGGGTTCCGTGGTGGAGGCGACTATGGGGGAGCAGGCTTTGCAGGCTCCGGTATGGTTCAAGGATTGGATGGGGCTGGAGACCATCGCCGGTCATCGCGACACTGTGGTGGGGGGGCGAGACTATGGGCGTCTGGAGATCGAATTGAGCGCCCATGTGGCCATCAACCGGTCATGGGCGCGGTTGCGGGATTATTTATGGATCGTGGCCTTGGCGGTGATGCTGGATTTCATCGGCATCTGGCTGGTGCTGCGCAGCGGATTGCGTCCTTTAGCCGATCTGGAGGCGGGGAGCCGGGCGTTGGCCCTGGGGCAGTTTGCCATTCGTCTGCCGGTTCATGGCAGTCCGGAACTGCGTCAGGTGATTCAGGGTTTCAATGGCATGGTGGACGCGGTTCAACTGGCGCGGGATGCGTTGATGGGAGAAAAGGAGCGTCTTCAGGTGACCCTGGCTTCCATCGGGGATGGGGTGGTGACCACGGATGCCACAGGCCGGATCACGTTTCTGAATGCCGAGGCCAGCCGTTTGACCGGGTGGAGTCGGCAGGAGGCGGAAGGGGTGGGGGTGGTGGGGGTGATGCATCTGATCGACGAACAGACCCGTCAGGAAGTGCTGAATCCCGTGCTGAAGGTGTTGTCCAGCGGTCAGACCATCGGCATGGTCAACCATACCCATACCATTCTGGTGGGGCGTCTCGGTTTGGAATATCCCATCGCCGATAGCGCCGCTCCCATCCGTCTGAGACACGATGGCGCCATTCTGGGTGTGGTGATGGTGTTTCGTGATCAGACCCAGGAGCGCATCCAGTGGAACGCCTTGCTGGAGGTCAGTCGTCAGGCGGAAGAGGCCAATCGGGCCAAGAGTGATTTCCTGGCCACCATGAGCCATGAGATTCGTACCCCGATGAATGTGGTTCTGGGCATGTCGGAGATGTTGCTGGAAACCGAACTGACGGAGAAACAGCGTCATTTTGCCCAGATCATGCACCATTCGGGCAAGGCTTTGCTGAGTGTGATCAACGATGTGCTGGATTTCGCCCGCATGGAGGCGGGCCGGATTCAACTGGTTTCCGAGCCGTTTTCTCCCAGGCAGGTGGTGGAGCAGACCGTACAGTTGATGCGGGTGAGCGCCCAGGAACGGGGATTGGCGTGTGTCGAGCAGATCGCCGCCGATCTGCCGGAGCGCATTTTCGGCGATGATGGACGGTTGCGCCAGATTCTGCTCAATTTATTGAGCAATGCGATCAAGTTCACCCATCAGGGTCGTGTGGAGTTGCAGCTTTCCTGGCATCCTGTGGAACCCGACAGCCTGTTGTTCGTGGTCCGGGACACGGGGATTGGCATCACGCCGGAACAGCAGCAGCATATTTTCGATGAGTTCATCCAGGCCGACGTGGGAATCACCCGGCGATACGGGGGCACGGGGTTGGGTCTGGCCATTTGCCGTCGGCTGGTGGAGTTGATGGGGGGGCGTATTTGGGTCGAAAGCTGGTTTGGTCACGGGAGTGCCTTCTTTTTTGTGCTGCCGGTGCGGATCGATCGGGGCCTGCTGGTCGCCAGTTCCGGGGAAGCCGAGGGGGACGATTCGGGAAAAACCGGGTTGAACATTTTGCTGGTGGACGATCAGGAGATCAACCGCATCGTTTTTGAAGGGTTTCTGACAAACGCTTCCCATCATCCGGTTTTGGTCCAGAGCGGCCAGGAAGCCATCGAACGGGTGCAGCAGGAGGCTTTCGATTTGGTGATCATGGATGTGCAGATGCCGGGCATGGACGGCTACAGCGCCACCCGGTGGATTCGTCGCTGGGAACAGGAGCAGGGACGCGCTCCCATGATCATCGTGGCCCTTACCGCCCATGATCGGGAGATCGCCTTGCGACAGAGCCGGGAAGCCGGGTGTGACGCCTGTTTGACCAAGCCGATCAGCCGCATCGCCTTGTTGCAGGCGGTGCAACGGTTTGCCCGGCGTCCGTGCGTGATTCCGGTCAGTCGGGGGTTGACCATTTTGTTGGCGGAAGACACCCGGGAGAATCAGATTTTGATTGAGGCCTATCTGACGCAGACTCCCCATACCCTGGTGATCGTCGAAGACGGGGTGGAGGCGGTGGCGCAGGTGCAGCAGGTGCGGTTCGACGTGGTGGTGATGGATGTCCAGATGCCCCGCATGGATGGTTACACCGCCATCCGTCAGATCCGACAATGGGAGCGGGAGCAGGGTCGCTCCCCGTTGCCGATCATCGCCTTGTCGGCCCATGCCATGAATGGCGAAGAGGAACGGTGCCGGGATGCGGGGGGGTCGCTGTATCTTTCTAAGCCGATTGGGAAAAGGGCGTTGCTGGAGGCGTTGCAGGGAGTGGTTCAGGCCGGGGATTGAACACGTCGATGATTCGGTCTGTCTTGTTGTGAGTGGAAACAGGCGCGTGACGATCCAGCCTGGCGGTTGACCCATGGGTTCATTAATAAAACGGAGATGTGCTGTTCATGATACGTTTGGTCCATGTGGTGTGGATGTTGACCGTGTTGTGGTGTGGTTTGGGGCCTGGGAACGGGTGGGCGGCCAACGGTGGAGTGGTGGAGCCGGTGGTTCGCAAGGCATGGCAGCCCGACGCGCAACAGCAGGCCTGGTTGGCGGCCCATCCCCGGATCCGGTTGGGGGATGACTTCGCATGGCCCCCTTTTGTGTTCATGGATGAGCAGAGGGAGTTCAGCGGGATCAGCGCCGGTTATGTGGCGGCCTTGTCCCGACGCCTGGGCGTCGCCATCGAACCGGTGCGGGGGTTGACCTGGGCACAGGTGATGGAACAGGTGAAAATCGGCCAGATCGATATGCTGCCGGCTGTGGTGCGTTCCAAGGAGCGGGAAGCCTTTCTGAATTTCACCAAGCCGTTCATCTCGTTTCCCGTGGTGATCGCCATTCATGCCGACGGGATGTTTGTCGCGGGTCTGGAGGGGCTGGCGGGTCGCCAAGTGGGGGTGGTGCGGGGTTACATCACCCATGAGTTGCTGGTTCGGGATTTTCCGTCCATTTCTTTGGTGTTGTTCGATAATCTCGCGGCAGGCCTGGAGGCGCTGGAAAACAGGAGCGTCGAGGCGGTGGTGGACAATCTGGGGGCCATCACCTACGAGACCCGGCATCTGCGTTTGGCGCACATCAAGATCGCGGCCCCCACGCCTTACACGTTTGAGCTTGCCATGGCCGTGCGCAAGGACTGGCCGGAACTGGTGTCACTCCTTGACCGGGGTCTGGCGGCCATGAGCGGTCAGGAAAAGGCGGCCATCGAAAACACCTGGTTGGCGGTTCAGGTGAATTTCGGGGTGGATCTGCACACCATGCTGTTGTGGGGGGTGCCCATCGGGGTGGCGTCGTTGCTGGTGATTGGGGTGGTGATGGTGTGGAACCGTAAACTCCAGAGTCAGATTGTCGAGCGTCGGCGGGTGCAAGACGAGCTGGAGGCGGCTTCCGCCCTGTTGACCCAGGAGATCGACGAACGGCGACAGATTCAGGATGAGCTGCAACGGGAACGGGACAAGCTCGCGGATGCCAAGGCGTTGGCCGAGAGTGCCAATCGGGCCAAAAGCGACTTTCTGGCAGCCATGAGCCATGAGATTCGCACCCCGATGAATGTGGTGCTGGGCATGTCGGAAATGTTGATGGAAACCGGATTGACGTCGCAACAGCGCCGTTTTGTCCAGACCATGCACCAGTCCGGCAAGGCACTGCTGGGGGTGATCAACGATGTGCTGGATTTTTCCCGCATCGAGGCGGGACGCTTCAATTTGGTGGAGGTGCCTTTTTCTCCCCGTTTGGTGTTGGAAGAGACGGTGCGGCTGATGCGTCTGGCCGCCGAGGAAAAGGGGCTGGTCTTGAAGGAGTCGGTCTCTCCGGCCATACCGGAGGTGGTGTCGGGTGACGACAGCCGGGTGCGTCAGGTGTTGATCAATCTGTTGGGCAATGCCATCAAGTTTACGGCATTGGGGGGTGTGGAGGCCCGACTGGCCTTGAATGCCGAAGCGCCGGACAGCATGGTGTTTTCCGTGATCGATACGGGCATCGGGATCACCGGCGAGCAGATCGAGCGGATCTTCGAGCCGTTCGTGCAGGCCGATGGAGGCATCACCCGGCGGTATGGGGGTACGGGTCTCGGATTGACCATCTGTCGCCGTCTGGTGGACATGATGGGGGGACGGATCTGGGTAGAGAGCCAGGTGGGGGAGGGGAGTGGATTTCATTTCACCCTGCCGGTGAGAGCGGTGGATTTTCCGGTGCCGGCAATTCTGTCCGAGGTCGCGCAGCCGGGGAATGACAATCCTGGATTGAGCATCCTGTTGGCCGAAGATGTGGAAGAGAATCGTATCTTGTTCGAGGCCTATTTGCAGGACGGCCCCCATCGGCTGGTGATGGTGGAAGACGGATTGGAGGCGGTGAACCGGGTTGGGCAGCAGAGGTTCGATGTGGTGGTGATGGATGTCCAGATGCCCAGGATGGATGGTTATACCGCCATCCGGCGCATCCGGGAGTGGGAGCGGGAGACCGGTGGGGTGCCGTTGCCGATCATCACCTTGTCCGCCCATGCCATGGAAGGGGAGATGGAACGCTGCCTGGAGGCGGGAGGAGACCTTTACCTTTCCAAACCCATCAGCAAAAAAATCCTGCTGGAGGCTTTGACGCGGATCGGAAACCACGGCTCCCCGGAATCGGAATCCTGAAAGGGCGTGAGCCTGTCCGGCAGGATCGGCCTTCATGCCGCGTGTGCGGTTTTTGTTTCGGTCTCGGTTTCGGTGTCCCAGGCGGGCATCGGTTCCACCGGCAGGGTGATTTCCACCTCCAGCCCCCTTTCCGGACGGTTGCGGACCGACAGTTCCCCTTTGTGGTCCCGCACCGCGCTGGTGGCGATGGCCAGACCCAGACCATGGCCGCCGCTGAGTCGATCCCGGGCCTCGCCGACCCGGAAGAATGGTTCGGTGAGCCGGGGCAGATCCGCTTCCGGCACCCCTGGCCCTTCATCTTTGACGACAATATGGGCCGTCGTTCCCCGACGGATCAGTTGCAGCGTGATGCGGGCTCCCGGGGGGGAGTGGCGCATGGCGTTGCGTACCACGTTTTCCACCGCCGAATGAATCGCTCCCCCGTCGGCCCACAGCATGGCCGGATCCAGGCCGAGAATGGTCAGGGGAGACTCCTCCCCGCCGCTTTCAAAGCGGGCGTCCGCCACCACCGCCTCCACCAACGCCCCCAGATCCACCAGGGACTCCTTGGGCACCTGATCCGGAGCCTCGGGCCGGGAGAGGCGGATGATCTGACCGATCAGGGTGTCGAGCCGGTCCAATTCCAGGTTCAGCCGTTGCCAATGCTCCCCGCGTACCCCGGAACTCTCCTGTTCCGCCAGCCCCAGAGCCACCCGCATCCGGGCCAGCGGAGAGCGCAACTCGTGGGAGACATCCCGCAATAGCCGTTTCTGTCCATGGAACAGCACCTCCAGCCGCTGGGCCATGAAATTGAAATCCCGTCCCAGATCATCCAGTTCGTCGGAGAACAGACGCCGCATCCCCGGTGCCCGGGTGGTCAGATCCCCTTCCGCCAGCCGCAGGGTGGCGCCTTGCAGGTGGCGCAGGGGGCGGGTGAAGTGGCGGGCCAGGGGAAACACCACCATGCCGCTGATCATCAGCACCACCACCGGAAAAAAAGGATATTCCCGCCATGCCAGCGACCAGGGGGAACGCATGGGGCCAAGGGCCACCCGATAGGCGTGGCCCTCGGGATCCCGGGTTTCCAAAGGCATGTGGGGCGGGGGTTCGTGGTGGGGTCCGGGACCGGGACGCCCCATGGAAAATGGCGATGTGGGGGGTGGCGGACGGTTGTCATGGCCCGGTTCGGGTCTGGGGCGTGACAAATGGCCGGGCAGAGGCCGACCCAGGATATCTTGATCGGCGCGCTCGAACACGATGATGTCATCGGTCTCCCGGTTGTTTTCCAGCAGGGACCGGGTTGCCGCCAGACCTTGGGTTTCCAGGAGGGTGGCCACCTGACGGCGTTTGCTCAGCATGCGTTCCATGTTGGCTTCCAGGAGGGGATCCAGATGATCCCGCAGATAGTGGCCGCCCCAGAAGAACACGCCTCCCAGCACCGACACCACCAACCAAAACGACAGGAACAGCTTGAGAAAGAAGCGCATGGTTTGGTTTTCTCAGGACTCCGGATGGGCGGTGAGTTGATACCCTCCCCCGCGAATGGTGACAATGCGCGCCGAGCCGTCCGCAGCCGGACCCAGTTTGCGGCGCAGGTTGCTGATGTGCAGATCCACGCTGCGGTCGTAGCTGGTGAGATCCCGTCCCAGTCCCTGACGGCACAGTTGTTCTTTGGAGACTACCTCCCCGGCGTGACGCATGAGGATTTGCAACAGATTGAACTCCGCCCCGGTCAGTTCCGCCGGATGGTCGTCCACCACAAGGGTGCGGGAGCCGGGATGCAGCACCATGGAATCGACTTTCAACGTGGTCTGATCCGCCTTGACCGGGCCCCGTCGCAACACCGCCCGCAATCGGGCCACCAGCACCTTGGGATTGCACGGCTTGGTCAGATAGTCGTCGGCGCCGATCTCCAGACCCAGAATGCTGTCCACATCCTCGCCCCTGGCGGTGAGCATCAGCACCGGGGTGTTCTTGCGGCTGCGCAAACGGCGCAACACCTCGAAACCGTTCAAACCGGGCATCATCACATCCAGCACCAGGGCGTCGAAGGTCTCTTTCAGGGCCAGTTTCAGGCCCGCTTCGCCATCATGGCGGCACAGGCATTCAAAGCCTTCGGCCTGGAGATACAAAGAGAGCATGTGACACAGTTCGTGATCATCATCGACGAGCAGCAGGCGGGTGGTCATTGCGGGACTCCAACCGGATCGAATTGCCCAGCATAAACGCATTGAGGGCATGGCGGAACATTATGGTAACCTGCATCCTGCGGATTGGAAGTGAACTTTACACTTCTTGACTCAATTTGGACACATCCTTACAACGATATGGCGTAGTCTCTTCAATCGTGATGTGGATGAACCGCATTCGGTCCGGATGCGGGAACCTCAATGATCAGGAGAGCGGGGCATGAATGGGATATCGATGGGTGGCATGACGAGTATGGGCGGCATGGGCGGCATGAAGGGTGCGGGTCCGATGGGCAAGCCTCCCACAGCGGCCACCCTGATGAAAAAGATGGACCAGAATGCGGATGGATATCTGGAAATCAGCGAGGCCAAGGGGCCTTTGGCGGAACAGTTCGCCACCTCCGACAGCAACAGCGATGGCAAGATTTCCGGCGAAGAGTTGCAGTCGGCCATGGAGACCTTCCAAAGCCAGATGAAGGCCAAGACCGGCACGGGACAAGGGGCTCATGGTCCCCATGGTCCGCCTCCCTCGGCGCAGGATCTGATCTCCAAGATGGACCAGGACGAGGATGGCTCCATCGGCGTCGATGAGGCCGAAGGTCCGCTTTCCGAGCGGTTCGACGCGGCGGATACCAACAAGGATGGTAAGGTCTCCCTGGAGGAGTTGCAGGCCGATATGAAGGCCTTCCAGGCCGAAGGACATCCCCCGCCCGGAGCCATGGGTGCCGGTGGCGCCAATGGCTCTTCCACCTCGGCCCAGTCCCTGATCGATGCCATGGACCAAAATGGGGATGGCAAGGTGGGCAGTGATGAACTGCAATTGGTGCTGGATGCGATGAAGTCCGGCGGGCAGAGCGGTTCGGGTTCCTCTGGCTCTTCGGATCTGGCCGATGCGGTGACCCCCTTCGGATTGGTGCAGTACATGCTGGCCGCCACCACTCAGCGCCACCACAACGATGAATCCCACACCTCTTCTTTGAGCCTGACGGCGTAGAATTTCAGCCCGGTTTTCCTCCTCCCGGTCGTTGGCCCGTTTGACAACGACCGGGGGAGCCTCGTCTCTCCCCCATCTTGCCAAGTTTTCATCCTGTCCCCGTTCCACGCCATCCATGATGCTTGGGGTGTGCGGATATCACCGGCAGGGAACGCTCACGACGCGAACACCTCATCCACCGAATTGGCGAACACGAAGTTATCACTCCAGGTCTCGATCAATTCCAGGTTTGCCGATTTTACCTTCTCGGTAACCCAGTCTGGTGTCGAGTCAAATTTGCGACGCATCTGTTTGAGCAGCATGGAAGCGGCTTCTTCCTGGCGTCCTTCCTGGCGTCCTTCCTGGCGTCCTTCCTGGCGTCCTTCCTGGCGTCCTTCCTGG